>SUWN01000039.1 GCA_015061465.1 Treponema bryantii
GCCATATACAGAATATTCTCGATGTTCACTTCTTCTAGCGTTGTTGTTTCTAGATTTAAGTTTGTTTGATGAAGTGCGTTGTACAATGAGATAAAATTTTCTTTCCCAGATTTCTGGTCTTTGCAAAATAAATCAATAAACAAAGAATCCTTATGATTTCGATTTTCCATAATCTTAATCCACCTTTTTTATAATATTTTTTCAATAATTCTGAATTCCGAATTCTGAATTATTTCCTATAAGTAATATGGACAAAAAATGATTTTTCGGACCATTTTTTGAGAAAAAAGTGAGATTTTATGTGAAAAATTGTTATTACAAGAAAGGTTGCCACGCGGATTCGAAATTACTAACGTAATTTCTGAGGGGTGATAAAAAAGAAACAAAAGGATTTATTCTCATCTGCTATAAACTATGTTGCGAAGGACGATGTGCATAAAAAAGGCATAGTAAGAGAAGTTCTTTCTATGCCTTAAATGAATTGAATTTAGATAATTTCTCTGTACCGAAAGATTATAAATCTAATTTAACACAATCATTTATTCTGTTACGCGAGTCCAATAGTAGGATATCCCAGAGGGATTAGAATTTACCAAATTACTAATAGAGAGCTGATTTTTTATTCCTCTATTGGAGTGTTCCCATGTTCCTGAAATTTGTAATGTTTTTAGATTATTACAACCATAAAAAATGGCTTCATTAATACATATTACTGTATCAGGAATTGCTACACTTACAAGAGCATCACAATCGCAGAATGTACGATATTCTAGGTGAGTAACACCTCTTCCTATTGTCAAAGTTCTAAGCATGTAACAAACACCGTAAGCTTCTGATCCGAGTTGAATTACACTATCAGGAATATTTACTGTAGTTAATTTTTTACAACCATAAAATGCTTCTGCGTCTATAACCTTTAAACTATTTGGAAGTGTTATAGTTGCCAAATTATCACAACTTTCAAAAGCGCTTGTTCCAATAGTTTCCAATCCTGAACCTAAGAATTTTACGCTTGTTAAACCATCACAATCATAGAAAGCTTCTTTTCCAATAGTTACTACTGTACTTGGAATAATAACACTCGTAATTTTGTCCTTGTCTCTAAATACTCCATCTGCAATGTCTGTTACTCCGTTTGGTATTCGTATTGCTCCTTCTGGATTTGAAACTTTCCAACTAAGAAGAGTTGTTCCAACAATTTCGGCATCGGCAGTAGAATTTGTAGGATCTGAACTACCAGTTCCTTCACTACCAGGACCTTTTACAAGAACAGTCCAACTATATCCATTATATATGTATGCACAGTTTTCGGTTGTATTCCAGTATGCATCCAATTTTTTAGGATTTTGAATATCTTCATGACAAGTTTTACTTCCCAACCAATTTATTGATAAACCGTCTTTTCCGTTAGTACCATCAATACCGTCAATTCCATCTTCACCGGCTTGTGCAAGAAGCATCCATTTTGTTCCATTGTAAATATAAGAACTACCATCTGTTATGTTAAAATAAGCGTCTAAGACAGAAGGATTTTGAATTTCATAAGAACCATAAAATGATCCAAGCCATCTTATGCCACCGTCTCCAGAGCCAGTTGCACCATCTGAACCTTTACGGGCAAATAATTGCCAAGCATTTCCATCATAAATGTAAGAACAACCGTCTGTTATATTGTAGTATGCCCACAAGAATTGAGGATTTTCAATTTCTCTAGGATCAGCAAAACTTCCACACCATCTAATTGTAATTCCATCATTACCTTTGTCACCTTTTAGTGCAAGAGGTTCCCAACCGTAAATAGTGTAAATGTATGAACAGCCATCTGTTTCATTATAATAAGCGTCTAAATATTGTGGATTTTCAATAAGAATTGGATCTGAATAACTTCCGCGCCAATTAATTCCTTTTTCACCTGTATCACCTTTTTGTGCAAGAAGTACCCATGTTCTGTAATCACTATAATAAATGTATGAACATCCATCTGCAGTGTTAAAATATGCATCCAAATCTTGAGGATCTTGAATTTCATCAGAATTACTATAAGCCCCTAACCAATGAATACCTGTTCCTGTATCACCTTTTCTAGCAAGTAATTGCCACTGATCATAAATGTATATGTATGAACATCCGTCAGTTTTGTTAAAATATGCATCATAATGTTGAGGGTTAGGTATTTCGTTGTTACTGTCAAATTCTCCTAACCAATTAATATGTGTACCTGTATCACCTTTTTTAGCAAGAAGTGTCCAATACTCCCCATTGTAAATGTAAGAACATCCATCAGTTGTATTATAATATGCATCCAAACATTGAGGATTATTGATTTCATGAGTGGCAGAAAAACTTCCGCGCCAATTAATTCCTTTTCCTGCAGTTCCATCAATACCCGTGTCACCTTTTTTAGCAAGAAGTGTCCAATTCTCCCCATTGTAAATGTAAGAACATCCATCAGTTATATTATAATATGCATCTAAATATTGAAGATTATCGATTTCATAGGTGTCATAAAAACTTCCGCGCCAACGGATTGAATTTCCATCTTTTCCATTAACGCCGTCTTTTCCATCTTCTCCATCAGTTCCTGCTTTTGCAAGTAATTCCCAATAAATTCCATTATAAATGTATGAACATCCGTCTAATGAATTATAATATGCTTCATATTTTTTTGGATTTTCTGGAGCTATTTCAAAGGAACCTAACCATTCAAAAGCATAAGTTTCCCATTCATGCAACTCAAGTGTTTCCCATATATATGGACTTTCGTCAGGTCTTACTTCTACATTTTCTTCGATAATTTTTGTTTTATCACCTTTCTGAAGACAAAGAACATATCCAGTTCCTGCAGGGATATTTGAAATCTCAAAATATCCGTAATTATCAACTTTTGCGATAAATGATGTTCCTGCTATAAAAACATCAAATCCTAAAAAATCTGCTGTTGTATCGGCAAAACTTATAGTTCCGCGTATAGAACCTGTTGCGGTTAATCCTAAATCTTCTGCTGTCACAATTTCAGAAGCTCTTACTACAACATTTGTAGCAACTGCTTTTTTGGTAGAGGAATTTGATGAAGCGTAAATTGTATAAACACCTTCTGGTACATTTTCAAAAAAATATTCGCCAGATTCATTTGTAATCTGTGTAGATTCTACACTTCTGGCATTTGTAGCAATTCCCCTTGATACACAATAATCTGTCGCCATTAATCCATTTGTAGAAAACAATGTAACTTGAATTCCTGAATAATCTGTTACATTTTCATTTTCATAAACTGCCCTCCCTTGAATCGAACCTGTTTTTACTTTTACTTCAACATCAGGTTTACATCCAAGAAAACTTACAAGAATTAAAAATAAACTTGCAATCCTACAAAAACTTTTCATAAATCTTTCCTCCAAAAAAAACTGATTACTTTATTAAACAATACACAGACTTAATTAAGCGTATATAAAATAATATTACACCCTAAAAAGCGAGTTAGCAAGAAAAAATCACTTTATTAAGTACAATAAGAAGTATGAATTTTGCTGAAAATTTAAAAGATTTACTAGATTCCAAAGAAATTGAAGTAAAAGAATTAGCCCATGGAACTGGAATAAGTAAAAATACACTTGATAATTATTTATCTGGTCAAAAATCTATTCCAAATGCGGAAAATGCAGTAAAAATCGCAAAATTTCTTGGAACAACGGTAGAATATCTTGTAACAGGAGATTTTGCAGAAACTTCACCATCTCTAGAAATTTCAAAAATTGTAAAAAACTTATATCGCTTAAATAAATCTGACTTTGAATCTATAAAAAACATAATTGCTTCTCTCGCGCAAAAATAGACTATTTCTTTTCTTTTACAATCTGCTATAATACTGTTTATGAACATAGCAATTAATTTTTCAAATCCCTTTGTATTAATTTTTTTAATTGGAACTATCGCAAGTTTTTTGATTCATCATTTTTTGGAATTCATTGATTACAAAGCTCGCAAAAAAAATGGCGGAACTCTTCCAAAAGAACTTCAAGAAATTCCTGCGGCTAATGTTTTTGATCAGGAAAAATTAAAAAAGATTTCTGAATATGAAAACGCAAAATATTTTGCATGGATTCCTTCTTCTGTTTGTAATTTGGTTTTAGATTTTGCGCTAATCATTTTTGGTTTCTACCCTTTTATTTTTGATAAAATCTGCTTAATTTCCGGATTTCCTTCTTCTATCGGAAGTTGTTTTGTTTGTTTCTTTTTGTTCATGATAATTTCTTCTATTCCCGGTGAAATTTTAAGTATTCCTTTTTCGCTTTACAGAGAATTTGTTGTAGAAAAAAGATTTGGTTTTAGCAAAATGACTTTTAAATTGTGGATTATCGATTATCTAAAAGAAGGAATTCTTTCTATAATTTTAAGCGCACTTCTTACAATTGTTGCGTCAATTTTCTTTGTAAAATGCCCTTCTTCATGGTGGTTTATTCTTGCTGCTGTTTTAATTTGTTTTACTTTCATCATGCAAATCATTTATCCCAAATTCATCGCGCCTCTTTTTAATAAATTTTCTCCACTAGAAGAAGGTGAATTGAAAGACAAATTGTCTGATTTATTACAAAAAACAGGTTTTGTTTCGGACGGAATTTTTATTATGGATGCTTCAAAAAGAAGTGGTCATTCAAACGCATATTTTACAGGATTTGGAAAATCCAAACGAATTGTTTTATTCGACACTCTTACAAAAACACTGACAGCTGATGAATTAGTTGCGGTTTTAGGTCACGAACTTGGTCACTTCAAATTAAAACACATTCTAAAAAGATTGATTTTTACAATTCCCCTTGAATTTGTGCTTTTATTTGCATTGTACAAATTGGCACAATTTACAGACCTTTACACAGGATTTGGTTTTGCAAATATCACAGCACAAAATGTAAGTTCTGTTCAATTCATCGGATTATTTTTAGCAATTTTGATTTATGGCTCAATCAGCGAAATTATCAGCCCAATCACAAATATTTTTTCTAGAAAAGACGAATATGCAGCAGATAAATTTAGTGTAGAACATTGCAACAACAAAGAAGATTTAATTTCTGCATTAATCAAACTAAACAGTGACAATCTTTCTGAATTATTACCTCCAAAACTTTATGTTTTCTGGAATTTTTCTCATCCTACATTAATAGAAAGGATTGCAGCATTAAAAAAAATAAAATAGGATAAAGTTATGGTTACATTAAAAGACATTGCCAATCAATCAGGGGTTTCTATTGCAACAGTTTCAAACATTTTGAACGGAAAATCAAATGTTTCTGAAGAAACTAAAAATAGAGTTTTAGAATTAATAAATTCAACTGGATACAGACCAAATTATTTGGCTAGAGGTTTACGTGCTTCCAAAACAAAAACTGTAGGAATCATCATCGAAGAAATTTCTGCTTTCAGTGCGCCTCATATAATAGAAGGATTAATGTCATATTTTGAAGATAACGGTTATCGTTGTATTTTGGAAAACTTGCGTCTTTACACAAAATGGGGCGAAAAATGGTACAATCACACAGATTATTTGCCTCCTGTTCAAGCTGCCATTCAAGAGATGCTTTCTATAAAAGTGGACGGAATTATTTATTTAGCAGGTCATGCAAGATACATTGATTTTTTACCAACAGATTTGGACATTCCTATCGTAATTTCTTACGCGCTTTCTAAGGATAATAATTTTACTTCAGTTTCGATTGATGATTTTATTTCTGCTTACAAAATTACAGAACACTTAATTAAGAAAAATCACAAAAAAATTGCAGTTGTCGCAGGAACTCAAAACAATATTCACAATATTTTACGTTTAGAAGGCTACAAAAAAGCCCTTTTAGACAACGAAATTCCTTTTGATGATTCTTTGATTTACAACGGGAATTGGGATAAACCAAGTGGTTATCAAGCATGCAAAAATTTTGAATCAAAAAATATTTCTTTTGATACAGTTTTCAGCTTTAATGATAACATGGCGGCTGGTGTTTACGATTACTTTATAGAAAAAAATCTTACAATCGGACAAGATGCTTTTGTTGCAGGATTTGATAATCAAGTTGTTTGTGAATATATGAATCCACCATTAACAACAATGCAAATTCCTCTTATAGAAATTGGAAAACGTTCAGCACAAGAATTACTCGCGTTTATAAACAACGAAAAATCTACAAAAGAAAATATTTCTATTCCGTGTAGCTTAATTGAACGTAAATCCGTGTAAGATAAAAAATCTTTCTTACACGAATTCAGCAAGTTTTTCCCAACGTTCGTATTTTTGTTCCAATTCGGTAGAAATCGCTTTATACTCTTCGGTAATTTTTTGAAGTTCCTCGTAATCGGTAGTAGACATTTTTTCTTCTAAAAGCGATTTTTTTTCTTCTAACTCAGGAATTTCTTTATCCAAAGTTTCAAATTCTTTTTGCTCATTAAAAGTTAATTTAGTTTTTGTTGAACTTTTTGATGAAGTTGAACTTTGTCTTTCTACAGATTTTTTTGCACGTTCTTCTTCTTTTTGAGCCTTTAATTCTTCCCGATATTCTATATATTCGCTACATTTTCCAACAAAACCACTTACATCTCCATTGTCTTCTAAAATAAAAAGTGTATCAGCAACTTTATCCATAAAATATCTGTCGTGACTTACAATCAACAAACACCCTTTATAATTTATTAAAAAATCTTCCAAAATATTCATCGTAAAAATATCAAAGTCGTTTGTTGGTTCATCCAAAATTAAAAAATTAGGATTTGTCAAAAGAAGTTTTACCAAATAAAGACGTTTTAATTCTCCACCACTCAACGTACTAACTGGCGAATACTGGATTTTTCCTTCAAAACCAAATTCTTCCAAAAAACGTGACGCACTTAAAACTTTTCCGTCATTCATGGTGATATGTTCTGCAGTTTCTTTTATATATTCCAAAACTGGCATGGAAGTATCTTTTATCACCGGATTTTGCGTGTAATATGCAAACGAAGTATTAATTCCAACGTCGATTATCCCACTATCTGGTTGAATTGTTTGCGTGATTATATTTAATAAAGTCGATTTTCCAGAACCGTTATCTCCAAAAATCCCGATTTTTTCACCTTTTGTAAATTTATAAGAAAAATTATTTATTACAGGAATTGTTTTTGTTTGTCCTTCATTTACAAAACCTTTTGGAAAATTTTTAGAAATATTATGAAGTTCCAAAACTTTTCCACCAAGACGCTTACCTTTTACTTCCAAAGTAAAACCTTTATCTGCCTGAAATTTTTCTCTATTAATAAGTTGTTCATCTCGTTGAATTCTTGCCTTGATTTTAGTTCCACGAGCACAAGGACCACGTAAAAGCCATTGTCGTTCAAAACGCAAAACTGATTCAATTCGTCTTTCTGTATTTTGTTCAATTTCAGCTTCTGTTTCTTTTTTTTCCAAATATTGCGAATAATTTCCCTGATAAAGTTTTATCTTATTCCGTGCTAATTCATAAATATTATTACAAACTGCATCCAAAAAATATCTGTCGTGTGTTACCATTAAAATGCTTCGTTTTGTTTCGTGCAAATAATTTTGAAGCCATGTAATTGTTGTAATATCAAGATGGTTTGTAGGTTCGTCAAGCAAAAGTAATTTTGTATCTTCTACAAGAACTTGTGCAAGTGCAACTTTTTTAATCATCCCTCCACTCAACGTTCCCATTTTTCTATTTAAATCTGTAATTCCTAGAGTTGAAAGAATTGAACTTATTTGTGATTCATAATTCCACAAATCCTGCAAATCCATTTTTTCAAGTAATAAATCATATCTTTTTTGTGCTTTATCGTTTTTTCCCAATTCATCACAAACTTCCAAATATTCTTTTATGATAGCAAGTTTTGGCGATGAACTTTTAAAAATGTGATTTCTGATTGTATCTTCTTTATCGAACAAAGGATTTTGTGGAAGAAAAGAAACTCCAGCTTCCTTATTAATTACAACAGAACCTTCGTCAGGAACTAAAATTCCAGCAATTGTATTTAATAAAGTTGATTTTCCAGTTCCATTTTTTCCGATTAAAGCCGCTTTTTCACCTTCTTGAATACCAAACGTTACTTCTGTAAATAAAGGTTTTTCTCTTCCAATTTTTGATAAATTACTAACAGATAATAGATTCATAAAAAAAATATATCATAAATTTAAATAATTTTGTATCTGTTCATAAATATTTTGACATTTTTTAACTTTTTGTCTTTATTTTTATATAAAAGATATTTACATTCATTTTAGTTTATTATAAAATAGACTTAAGTTTTATATAATATTTTTTGAGGTTTTATTATGTTTTTAATTTATTCACTAACTTTTGCATTGATTTGTTCTTTTATTTGTACAAAAATCGTACAGTTTTCATTAAAACATATTTAATCTTATTTACAACTCTTCAACAAAAAACAAAATTATTGTAAAATCTATATATATGGACGAACAATTAATAGAAAAACAAGACGACGAAATTAGTTTAATTGATTTATTTGCAGTACTTTGGCAAAGAAAAGTTATGATTATTGCAATAACAGGAATTGCTATAATTGGTGTATTGATTTTTTCAATTCTATCGTTAAAACTCCCACCTGAAAAATCTTTTTTACCAAATAAATACACTCCACAAGCTCAGATGCTTATAAATGATTCCTCATCATCGTCTGGTGGCTTATCTGCTGCTTTGTCTTCTAGTGGATTAGGTTCTTTAGCAAGCCTTGCTGGTGTAAATGTTTCTGGAGGTTCTTCTTACAGTGCATTGGCATCTTATTTTGTAGGAAGCAACTCTTTGTTAGACCAAGTTATTCAAAAATTCAACTTGATTGAACGTTATGAAATAGAAAAACATCCAATTGCAGAAAGCCGAAAAGCATTAAAAGAAGTTTTACATTCGTCTTTCGATGAAGATACAGGGGTGTTTACAGTTAATTTTACAGACATCGACCCTGTTTTTGCACGTGATGTTGTAAACTATGTTGTAGGATTATTGGAAGAAAGATTCTTTGAATTAGGAATTGATAAAAATAAACTAACAAAAAAGAATTTAGAAGAAAACATTCAAGCTTCTTATGACCAAATTTTATCACTTCAAACACAGATTCACGAATTGGAAATGTCTGTAACAAATGTTTACAATCCTTCTTCTACACCTTCTATTATGATGGACACATCTTTAATAAAAATGGAATTGAAGGTTCAAGAAGAGATTTATGCACAATTAAAGGCACAATACGAAATGCTAAAAGTTACAATGGCTAGTGAACAACCTGTTTTCCAAATCTTGGAATATGCAGAAGTTCCTGACCAAAAATCTAAACCAAGTCGCGGAATGCTTTGTATAATTGTTACTTTTGCTGCATTCTTTGTTTCTGTTTTCTTAGCATTCCTACTTAATGCATTAGAAAATATAAAAAATGATCCTGAAGCAATGGCAAAACTAAAAAAGAAAAAATAATACGAAAAAAAAGGACTGTTTCTGATATGTACCCATAATTCTGGACACATATTATGAACTAGGAAGAAGGAATGGATGCTTCCCTGAATTTTACAGGAGGCATCCATTTTGTTTTAACCTGAATTCTCTTGTTGTTATAATAATCTATATATTCATCAATGGCATCTGAAAATTCATAAAAAGATTTAAAATCTTTTTCATGTCCATAATACAACTCATTTTTTAATCTTCCAAAAAATGTTTCCATAATGCAGTTATCATAGCAGTTGCCTTTCCGGGACATGGATTGAATAATTCCATGATCAGACAAGGCTGTCCTGAAGACTCTATGTTGGTACTGCCATCCCTGATCAGAATGAAAAATAAGCCCATCTACTTTTGAAAATTTATCAAAAGCTTTATTTAACATTCTTTTTATCTGATTCATATTTGGACTTAATGATAAATCATAAGCGATAATTTCATTTGAATGCATATCAAGAATTGGAGAAAGATAGCATTTACCCCAAGAAAAACTAAATTGGGATATATCAGTTGTCCATTTTTGAAAAGGTGCAGTTGTATTAAAATCTCTGTTAATTATATTCTCAGCTACTTTACCAACTTTTCCTTTGTAAGAATGATACTTTTCTTTTGCTCTTTTTCCCATTAAATTCATAGTATGCATAATTCTTTGTACACGTTTATGATTTACAACTCTTCCACGGTTAATTAATTCCCTATAAACACGACGAACTCCATATCTTTGCTTGTTTTCAGCAAAAATTTCCTTTATTTCAATTGTTAAAGTATGATTTTTTTCTGCAATCACATCTTTCTTACTTATTTCAAAGTAATAAGTTGATTTGGACATTTTTGCAGCTTCAAGAAGATATCTTAATTTGTATCCTTTTTTCCGGAGTTCTTTGAGGACTTCTGCTTTTTCGCCTTGAGTTGCAGGTCCCATTCTGCGTGTCTCAAGGCCATGGATTTTTTTATTACTTCATTCTCCGCTTTTAGCCGTTCAATCTCCGCTTTTAATCGACTTATTTCTTCACGTTCTTCTTCTGTGAGTTGAGTATTGTTTTTTAAGGATTTTTTCATGATTGGAGTTTTCCTTGGTCGTCCTATTGGTATATATTTTAATCCATCATAACCATATTTTTGATATAAATTAAACCATTTATTAAGCATGCTTGCATTAATTCCTGCTCTTGAAGCAACTTCTAAAATAGAATTACCTCTAAGGATTTGAAGTATAAGTTCGTTTTTTTCTTGTTGGCTCCATTTTTTATTTTTTTCATGCTTTAGTTTTTCTATACCGCAATTTTCAGCAATTCGATTCCATTTCCGAATCATACTGTGAAAATTTCTTGGATCTGTAAAACCATCTGGAGTTTCAACCCAGATTCCTTGTCGATACAATTCAACACATTTCTTTTTGTATTCAAATGAATAGCGCATAAAAATACCCCTTTTACTTTTGTCCAGTAAAAGGGGTACATATCATTCAAAACAGTCCTTTTTTTTGCATCAATTTATTTATAAGATTTCTGAGCTTATACCGAGAATAACTAAAATACTCTTACAATCTAACCATAAAATCCACGCCAAATGGTGAAAAACTTGTTTGAACTTTATCTGATTTAGAATTAATCTTTGCGTTCAATGTATGTAAAAAAGGAACAACAATTCCACAACAAGTTCCTATGGCTGCACCACACAGAACATCTGTAATAAAATGATTTCCGCTAGCAACTCTTGAAATTCCAACTGCACTTGCTAAAGCATAAGAAGAAATAATCACAGGCCATTTCCAAGAAGAAGAAGGATTATATTTACTAAAAACATAACTTGTATAAGCAGCCCCTGTAAAAGCAAGCGTTGTATGTCCTGATGGGAAAGATTTATTCCAATCACCATTTTCAATTTCTTTTTGAGGATAAGTATTGTTATACATATAAGGACGAGGTTTATTTACAAGAACTTTTCCAAAATCCTTTAGTGAATAAGCCAACAAAACAGTTTCTACATACATAGTTCCAATTGTAAACCATTCTTCTTTTGGTTCTGTCAGCAAAAGTAACGGAGAAGCAAGCAAAGCAAATGAGCCGACAGTTCCTAAATTGTCCAAAGTTTTGGAATAAGGATTTATAAAAAGTTTATCAAGTTTAGATAACTCGTCCTTATTAAAAACTTTATTTTGCAAATTTGATGAAGATTGTTTTATTGTTTTTTCTAAAATAAAATCTGTTACAAATAAAGAAACTCCAGTTCCTAAAATGGAAGCATCAATTACTGGCGATAAAGCAAAAACTTCTTTAGAACCAAACAAATTAAATTTAGTTTCCTGCGCAAATGAATTAAAAATCATACAAGAAAAAATCATCAAAACAAATAACTTTTTTTTCATCTTATAACTCCCATAAAAAGTTACGATTAAATTAAACAATTAAAACTAAAGAATTAATAAAAATAATATAAAATTGCTCCCGCTTATGGCGTCGTAAAAATGTATCTGTTAATTATTATTTCTCATACGACGCCACTACACGCTGCTTGTGGTATAGAAACTATTAAATCAGCCACGCAGTGGCTGCCACAAGCAGAGTGTTTTTGACCAAACCTCCGTTCGCTCGCGCAAAATCTATTTTTTAATAAACTATTTATAAATGTTCAATTTATCTAAACAGGCGGAAATATTTAAAATACGAACGTTGGTATATGTAATATTCATTTAAAAATTCCGGGTAAATTCGATAAAGTAAACATATAAAAAATTGTCTGAAAAAGGCGGAGTGAATGTTCGTGCTTTGCGCAGCGTTGAGCCCGATAAAACTGTTCGATATATTCACTCAAGCGAAGCGCGAGGGCTCTCGGCGGAGCATAAGTACGGTTATTCACGGGAGCCTTTTTCGCTCGATGTTTTTTCTTTATATGTTTAATTTAATCCTAAGTTATTTTTGCAAAATAAATTCTACACGTCTATTTTTCCAGTTATTATCAGAATCTTTTGGATTAACAACTGGTCTAGTTCCACCCATACCTTCAGTGTTCAACGATGATGCAGAAACTCCTTTTTTAACAAGATAAACTTTGATTGCATCGGCTCTTTCTTTAGAAAGTGGCCCCAAAGCCCTACCCCATTCTCTTGGATTATCAATTGTTTCTTCATCAATATTATCAGAAAGTCTGTTTGCATGACCTTGAATTGTTACTGAATAATCAGGGAATTTTTTCAAGATTTCTGCAATTCTGTTCAAAATTTGAATATTTTTGTTCACTTGTTCTTGCGAAAGTTTTTCTGAAACAGCTTGGAATTCTGCTTCGTCTGCCAAGAAAATTATCGAAGGAACTGCCATTTTAAGAACATTGCCTTCACGAATAACAAGAACGTCTACAGGAATAATTCCTTTTACAACAGAAGTCATACCCAAATTATCACGAACTGTAAATTCATAAGGATAATCTGTTGCTGATTGAACACGTTCTGCTTTTCCGCGAGAATCTTTTTGAACATTACTCAAACCGTCCCAAATAATTCTTTCTGTAATTTGATTTTTACCGCTTGTTTTCCAGAATGTTTTATTTTTTGGATCTTTAATTTCAAAAGACCAATCTTTTATTTCGGCCATTGATGAACAAGCAAGTTGAATAAACAAATCGTCTGCTACACCATCGTTATCTGGACTAAAATATTTAGGGGCTGTTTTTACAGAAATATTTGGTGCTATTGCTGTACAAATAAATGGAGAAGAAACTGCGCTAACTCTATTTCCTTTTTTGTACGCAATTTCCAAAGTTCCTGTGAATGTTCCTTCCAAAGCAACACCTTCTGCAGAAGCTCCATTCCATTTGATTTGTGAAGGAAGATTTTCTCTATCTTTTTCTGTAAGACTGAAAACTGAAGTTCCATCTTCTTTGCGTACGTCAAATTTCCAAGAAAGCAAATCTTCTTTTACAGAAGTTTTAATTTCGAATACTTGAACATCCAAAATTCTATCATCATTTGGAGAAATTCCTTCATAATCTGCTGTTAAATAAAGTTTTGTTTCTCTGTTATCAAGTTTGATATTTTGTAGTTCTGTAGAAAATTTGTTTCCAGCATCATCTGTACAAGAAATCAAAACTGCATATTTTCCATCTTTAGAAATATTTCCAGATTCATTTGTTCCGTCCCATTCAAAACCAGTAGTTGTTCCACTCCAAGAATATTTAGAAACAATTTGTTTATTGTCATTTTGAATTTCTACTGTCCAAAGTTTTTCGTTTGAACAAGATGTAATTGAAACTGGCAAAATATCTTGATTTTTATCACCATCTGGCGAGAAATAAGACCATGGAATTTGAGCCTGTAAACTTGGATCTTTTGTGTCTAATTCAAATGGTTGTGTTGCAGCAGCCGCAGTAGAACCGTTCAACGCAATAATTGAAAGTTGTGCCGAATATAAGCCGTCTTCACAAATTACACCATCCAATCCTTTTCCGTCCCAACTAAATGAAGTAGGAAGTTTGTTTTTTCCTTCTTTAGAAAAAATCTTATTTCCGTTTGAATCATTGATTGTAAATTTGTATGAATCAAGTTCTGTTGTTTGTGTAACTGGTGTAAAGTCAATTTTATCTTTTACTTTATCTGCATTTGGAGAGAATGCTTTTTCGTTCATTGCAAGTAAAAGTTGGGATTCTGTTGTATCAAATACTACAGAATCAGAAGATTTTCCACCACCAACGTTTCCGGCTAAGTCTGTTGCAAAAAGAACAAGTTCGTATTTTCCTTTTTCTGCGATTTTTTCTTCATCGTTTATTCCGTTCCAAACAATTTTATTTGAAGGATATTCGCCTAAATCAAAAGATTTTACGATTTTTCCATCATCAACAGACTTAATTTGTCCAATCCAATTTGGAACTGGAGAACCTTTTGATGGTTTAATAACAACAGAAAATTCTACAGTATCTTTTGCGCCTGCTCCAAAAACTTTGTCCGAAGCCAAAATCTGAACAGAAGGAGCTTCTGTATCAAGAATGATTTTTGGCGAAGAAATTTTTGCAGGTTCAAATCCGTTTAAATATTTTGCTGTAACAAATGCCTGATATTCACCGTCAGGAAGTAAATTTGAATTATCATCAAGACCATCAAAAACAATTTTTGTAGGAGGAATTTCACCGTCCTTTGCAGAATTAAAGGTTCTTACAGTTTTGGAAGAAGAATCTTGAATAAAAACATTCCATTCTACAAGTTTGTTTCCAGTTTTTTCTTCTGGAAGTGGAATTATCAAATCAAAAGTTACAGAATTAATTGAACTTTCTGTATTTGGTGAAAAATATTTTGAACCTTCAATAAAAATATTTGTAGAAGGTTTTTCTGCTGAATAAATAATGTTTGTAATTGATGCAGGAAGACTTGTATTTCCAGCTTTATCAGTTGCTGTAATGCTATAATTATAAACACCGTCCAAAACTTGATTATTTTCTTGATTTGTTCCGTTCCAATTAAAATCAGAAGGTTTGTCGTTTTCCCAATAAATTGTTTTTACAACTTCCCCTTCCACATTTTTAATTGTTCCTATCCATTTATCTTCTACAGAACCATCTTGTTTGATTTTTAACGAAGATTTTGCACCTTCTCCAAAAATTTTGTCTGAAATCTGTGCTAATTCAACTTGTGGAGCAAGTGTATCTACAACAACTTCATATTCTTTTGTTTTTCCTTCGTTGCCATTATCATCAGTTGCTGTTACATAATAAAAATATTTACCGTCAGGCGCAGTTTCACCATTTGTCATTGCTCCATTCCAAATAATTTTTTCTGGAATTGGAACCCCTTGCTTTGGAGTTATGATTTGCTTAAAAAATGATTTAAAACCAATTTTTTCTGGCATAGAAACTTTATTTTCAATTACTCTTACAACTTCTTTTTGTTCATTCATTATTACAAGACTCCAGCCTTGAACATAACGCTTGTCAGAAATTTGAAGAGGAATTTCTAATTCATCTTGAACACCATCGTTATTTGGTGAAATATATTTTGGTTTTGCACAAATTGCACTAAAAATAAACGTAAAAATACAAAAAACACTAATTATTTTTTTCATTGCTTTCTCCCATAAAATATTACTCTTCGCCTATCATAATAATAATTTCAGGAGGATTTTCATCCTTCATACCAAGATTTACATCAACACTTGCTGAAACTGCATTAATTGAATCATAAAGATTTTTATAAGCAACAGCAGTTGTCATTTCACTTTTTTCCCAACCATTTTGCGCTAAATATTCATTATTTTTTACATCAAAATCAAACTTAAAGAAAAGTCCAACTGAAGGAACTATATTTTTATGTCCGTTTGCAAGTTCAGCAATATTAAATTTTTCTGCAACATTAATACAAAGCATATCTTTTACACTAAATTCAAGCCCCATATCAATAATTACATTTTGGAATGTTGGGAATGTCAAATCTAAAGACGCACCAAATTTTAATAAATCATTTGAAAATAATAAACCTGCTGCTCCAATTTTTAATGTAGCAATTCCTGGAAATGCTCCTATTGCTTTATCTTTATTAATTGGATTCAACGAAACTTTGCTATAATTTTTTCCAAGATTTAAAAGGGATGCAGAATATCTAAAATCTTTTATAAATCCTAAAGTTCCATATTTATACAAAAAACCAAGATTTGCAGATAATTCCCAATCAAAATTATAACCCCAGAACATTCCTGTATTTAAATTTAAACCGATATCCAATTTTTCTGTAATTTCTTTAGCAAGTCCCGCTTTTAAATTTATGCTGTTTCCCAATTGCATAGTTTCAAAAGGTAACATAGAGCCATTCAAATACCCAGAAAAAACAGCCCATTTAAATGGAATTAAAATTCCTGCCTGAAATGCATTTCCATATTTTGCACTTGCATCTTGACTACTAAATAAACCTGTATAAGCAAGATTTAACACAACGCGTTGGTCTGTTGCTGTTAACGCAGGATTTACAACAAGAGAATCTGGTCCTGTAGAAAAAATTCCACCACCAGATGAAGAAGCCCCATTTGTCATTAATTTTGGACTTGATAATTCAAGAAAGTTTTCTCCGTTAATTGGAGGATTGTATGCGTTTAAAAAAGAAGTAGTTAAAATAAACACACTAACAAGTAAAAATCTTTTCATATTCACCTCTATAAAAAGTTGTTCAAAAAAAATATCAAAGACTATCTAAAAAATCTAGACAGCCTTGATTCCATTATAATACAATAACACTTTTATAAACAACTGAATTTTAAAAAGGTTAGAAATCTTGTTTAATTTTTTCTTTTTCTTTTCCTTTGTCTTTTTCGCGAATTTCTACACGACGAATTTTTCCACTTGCAGTTTTTGGAAGTTCATTTACAAATTCAATAATTCTTGGGCTTTTATATAACGCAGTTTGATGTTTTACATAATCAAAAAGTTCTACTTCCAATTCGTGGCTTGGTTCATAACCTTGTGTCAAAACAATTGTCGCTTTAATTGCTTGTCCACGTTTTGCATCTTCTACACCAGTAACTGCACTTTCTAAAACAGCCGGATGACGTTGCAAAACACTTTCTACTTCAAAAGGACTTACTCTATAACCAGAAGTTTTGATAATATCATCATTACGCCCAACAAACCAAATATATCCATCTTCATCTTTATAAACAGTATCGCCAGTGTGATAAAAACCGCTGTCAAAAGCTTCGGCAGTTACAGAAACATCGTGATAGTACCCAGAAAAAAGTCCAATTGGATGTCCACTTTCCAAATTAATACAAAGTTCACCAGTTTCGCCAACTGGGCATTCTTTTCCGTTGATATCCAAAATTCTTACATCATAAGCGGGAGAAGGTTTTCCCATAGAGCCGGGTTTTACTTCCATTCCTGGAAAGTTTGCAACAATTACAGTAGATTCTGTTTGTCCGAATCCTTCGTGCATTTTTAAACCAGTTTGTTCATAAAATTTATTGTAAACTTCACCGTTTAATGCTTCGCCTGCTGTACAACAATATTTTACTGATGAAAAGTCATATTTTGATAAATCTTGGCGAATTAAATATCTATAAATTGTTGGTGGCGCACAAAAAGTTGTTACACCATAATGTGCAATTTTTTGAAGCATTTTATCAGGGCGAAAACTTACCATATCGTAAACAAAGATTGCAGTTCCACAAAGCCATTGACCATAAAGTTTACCCCAAGTTGCTTTTGCCCAACCTGTTTCTGCAATTGTAAGATGGAGTCCATCATCAATTACTTGTTGCCAATATTTTGCAGTAACAATATGACCAATCGGATACAAAAAATCATGCATAACCATTTTTGGATAACCTGAAGTTCCTGATGTAAAATAAATCAACATTGGGTCTTCATTTTCAGTTGCTAAATCACCTTGAGGACGAGGAAACTCTGGCTCTAAATTATCTGCTTCTTTATGAAAAGAAATCCAGCCTTCTCTGTCGCATCCAACAGTAACAAGTGTTTTTACTGTACGAGATGCAGGAAGAGCTTTTTCAATTTCTTCTTGAAGAATTGGTTTATCAAAAGAAACAATCATTTTTACTTCTGCCGCTTTATTGCGATATTCAATATCTTTTACCAAAAGTTGTTCTGTGGCAGGAACAGCGATTGCACCAATTCTGTGTAAAGCAATCATAAAAAACCAAAATTCGTAACGGCGGCGTAAAATAAGCATTACAGCATCACCTTTTTTTATTCCGTGTTGTGTTAAAAAATATGCAGTTTTTTTAGATTCTCTTGCAATATCTGCAAAGGTAAAAATTTTTTCTTCGTCATTGTCATCACACCAAACTAGAGCTCGTTTATTGGGTTCTTCTTTCGCATATCTATCTACAACATCATAAGCAAAATTGAAATTCTTAGGTGTTTTTAATTTACAATATTTTTTTAAATCTTCGTATGTATTAAACTCTCTATCAATTTCTAAATATTCACGATATAATTCCATAATTACAACCTCTTGACACTTTTTGTCATTATGTCATTTATGATAATACCAAAAAATTCCCACATAAACAAGAAAAAACGCAATTTATAGCAAAAAAAACACAATTTTGATATTATAAAATCATGAGTGATAGATGTTTTAAATGTTTTAAACCGATGAATAGTTGTTTGTGCAAATACACACAAGAAATTG
>SUWN01000040.1 GCA_015061465.1 Treponema bryantii
ATGCACAAAAATCAACAAAAATAGTTGAACATATTGAATATCACGAACTTTCAGATACTTACGATTCAAGTATTTTTACCGCCGGAAATTTACCAGATAAAAAACCTCTTGAAGCAGCAAAAGCAATCCAGGATTTAGTTTTTGTAGATGGAAATACAGAATGGCAATTTGCAGAAAACCTAGAATCAGCAACAGAAGTTGTGGTATATGCTAAACTTCCACGTTCATTCCAGATTCCAACACCTGTAGGAAATTATGCTCCAGACTGGGCTATAGCATTTGATAAAGATAAAGTAAAACACGTTTTCTTTATTGCAGAAACAAAAGGTAGCCTAGATGATATGCAACTTAGAAAAATTGAATCAAACAAAATTGAATGTGCAAAGAAATTGTTTAATGTTGTATCAACAAGTGGTGTGAAGTATGACCACGTATCTTCATATGATGATTTGAAGAATATTATTGGTTTGAAAGGGTAGTAAAGAGTTTGTTTATTCAAGCTTTTTATAGAACATAAATTATAAAACCTATATACTAAAAATATGAAAATTCCTGTGATTTGTACGACAGTTCTTGTTGAAAAATCGCCGCAGGCAATTCCGTTGGGAGCTGCCTGTATTGCGAGTTCTATAAAAAATAATGAATACTTGGCAAAACAATGTGATGTTTCTTTATTTGCAATTTCGCAGGAAGATGAAACGTTTTGTCAGGAATTTTATACAAATCAACTTATCCAAAAATGCAATAATCAAAAAGGAATTATTTGTTTTTCTGTTTTTGTTTGGAATAGAATTTTTTTAGAAAAAACAAGTTCATTTTTGCGTAAAAAAGGTTTTATCACAATTGCGGGTGGACCTGAAGTAACCGCAAACCCAAATTCATTTAGCGATTTTGATTATTTAGTTTGTGGGCAAGGTGAAGAATCGGTTCCTCAATTAATTGAAAAAATTATCAAAAACAATTTACAAACTTCAAATGTAAATCCCCATATCATTCCATCATCAAAAGTTCAGGTGGAAAATTTGACGTCTCCTTATTTAGATGGAACGCTTAATTTAAAAGAATATGACGGGGCTTTGTGGGAACTTGCCCGTGGGTGTCCGTTCAGTTGTTCTTATTGTTATGAATCAAAAGGTGAAAAAAAAGTAAATCTGTTTCCGCAAGAACGTTTGGAAAAGGAATTGGATTTATTTGCTAAAGAAAATATTTCGCAAGTTTTTGTTTTGGATCCTACCTACAATGCGAACAAACAACGAGCGCTACATTTTTTAAATTTGATTGCAAAAAAAACACCAAATACATTTTACTATTTTGAAGCAAGGGCAGAATTTATTGATAAAGAACTTGCCCGTGCGTTTACAAAGTTTCCGTGCGCGGTTCAAATTGGTTTGCAAAGTTCCGATGAAAATGTTCTAAAACTTGTGAACAGAAATTTTGATAAAAATAAATTCTTAAAAGGAATAAATCATCTTAATCAAGAAGGCGTTATTTTTGGTTTTGATTTGATTTATGGTTTGCCCGGTGAATCTTTGCAGGGATTTAAAAAAGGAATTGATTTTGCCTTGTCACTTTATCCAAATAATTTGGAGTTATTTTGTCTTTCTGTGTTGCCAGGAACTGATTTAGCAGATAGAGCGGATGATTTACACTTGAATTATCAAAAAGAGCCACCTTATCACGTAATAAATACAAAGCTTTTTTCTGAAAAAGACATGAAAATTGCAAAAGAAATCTCTAACGCGTGTACATTTTTTTATAATCAAGGAAGGGCAGTTGCGTGGTTCAATTCAGTTTGTAAAGTTCTAAAAGTAAAACCGTCGGCGTTTTTTGAAAATTTTTCAAAATATATTTTGGATAATTCAATTCAAACTGATTGTGATTTTTCTCATAAACAAATTGAAAAAATCCAATTGGAATTTGTAAAAAAACAATTGGAACAAAAAAATCTCAAAAAATATATTTTGCTATCACAAGATTTAATTGTTCTAAACGGCGCACTTTCAAGAACAACAGATACTGGAATTTTTGAAACAGTTAATCTAAATTATTCAGCGGAATATTTATTATCGCCTTACGCAAGTGATTTTGAATTTTTTGTAAAAAATGTGAAAGTAAAACCAAATAAAGTGAACACAAAGAACTTGTATTAAAAAAATCTATTCTGCCTTTTTAGATTCTTTATCTGCGCTTTTTTGTAAGAATGGACGTGCAATTTTTACGTTGAAAAATTCAATAAGAGGTCCCATAAAAAATGCTGTGATAATTGTTCCAACCCCCACAATTGTTGGAATTTCTTTAAATGCACCGCCACCAATAACAAAAATTACTGAACCCAAAATTACACAAACAACGTCTGTAAAAATTCTAACGTACTGGAATTTTCCAATTCTCCATTTTGATGAAAAAACAATTGCTACAGCATCGTAAGTTGAAACTCCAAGATTTGCTGTCATATAGAAAGCTGAACCAAAACAAATAATTACGATTGCAACTAAAAGACAAGCAAATCTAACAAAAATTGAAGGATTTACAATGATTGTTTGTAAAAATTCGTAAGTAAATTGTGTAATGTAACCGAGCAAAAACAAATTAATAAAAGTTGCAATCCCAATGTTTTTTCTGTCCGCAATTAAACTGAATGTGAGTAAAAGAACATTTACAATTACGTAAAGAGTTCCAAAAGGAATTGGAATTAATTTATCCAATCCAGCCATTAAAGATTGAAAAGGATCAACTCCAAGTGCAGCAATCTTAAAAATTCCAACGCTTATGGCGCAAATGATTACACCAAAAAGTGACATAAAAACTCGTCTATAAAATGTCTTAGAAATATTCATGGTTTTACTATATCTTAAAACGGTTTTATAAAAACAAAAGAAACTCTACAGAAATTGTACGAATAAATTAAAGAAAAAACATCGAGCGAAAAAGGCTCTTGTGAATAACCGTACTTATGCTCCGCCTTTTTCAGACGTATTTTTAAACTACAAGTTTAATGACAGGCTTCTAGTTTGAAATTATATTAAAAACATAAAGGCGCTTACAGCAAAAAAAAAGAAACTGGGGGGCGAAGACTTCGCTTCTACGAAATGAGGGTGATGTGCCTTGTTTTTTTTTGGAGAAAAATGCAGGAAGTAAAAGGAAAATTTAACTCAGCCAAAATTTTTACAGATGTGATTGATGAAGCATCATTAAAGCAGATTCAACTTTTGTGTAATCAGGATTTTACTTCCGGAGCAAAAATCCGTTTAATGCCAGATGTTCACGCGGGGGCGGGTTGTACAATTGGAACAACAATGACAATAAAAGATAAAATAGTTCCAAATCTTGTTGGCGTTGATATTGGCTGCGGAATGGAAACGCTTGTAATTCATAAAGATTCAGATGTGGTTCGCAATTTTAGCGGAGCAGTTCTTGATAACATTATCAGAAAAAATATTCCTTCTGGTTTTGATATAAGAAAATTTCCACACGATTATGTTTCTGAAGTTGAATGGGACAAAGTAAAAGGCAAATATAATAAAAATCGAGCCCGTCTTAGTCTTGGAACTTTGGGTGGAGGTAACCACTTTATTGAAGCTGACAAAGATGATGAAGGAAACTTGTATATTGTGGTTCATTCTGGAAGTCGTCATGCAGGTCTTGAAATTGCTGAATATTATCAGGAAATGGCATGGCAACAACTTAATGCAAAAACAAAGGCTGATATTGATGCAATGATTGCAGAATTAAAAGCTTTGGGGCGTCAATCAGAAATTGAAGAAAAGCGAATAGAAATGAATGCACAGATTAAGACTGAAATTCCAAAAGATTTGGCTTATGTTTCTGGTTATTTGTTTGATGATTATATCAATGATATGAAAATTATGCAGAAATTTGCTGCATTAAACAGAAAAGCAATGATTAATTCAATTTCAATTGGTTTGCGGTTGAAGCATGATGAAATTGTTGAACAATTTACAACAATTCACAATTACATTGATATTGAAAATATGATTTTGCGAAAAGGTGCTGTAAGTGCTCAAAAAGGTGAGAAACTATTGATTCCAATTAATATGCGAGATGGAAGTCTTGTTTGTATTGGAAAAGGTAATGAAGACTGGAACTGTTCTGCGCCACATGGGGCTGGGCGAGTTATGAGCCGAATAAAAGCAAAGCGTGAATTGGATATGGAAGAATTTAAGGCAGAAATGACTGGAATTTATTCAACAACAATTTCAAGGGCTACGCTTGATGAGGCTCCAATGGCATACAAAACGATGGACGATATTGTAAACAATATTGAGCCAACTGCAAAAATAGAAAAAATCATAAAACCGATTTTTAACTTTAAGGCAGAAGAATAAAATTAAACTACAAGTTTAATGACAGACTTGTAGTTTGAATTTATATTAAAAACATAAAGATGTGTACTGCAAATTTTGAGGTGTAGAAAAACATCGGGGTTGCTGGTTCAACTCCAGCCAGTCCCATTTCGTGGGACTGTAACTCAAATGGTAGAGTACGTTGTGCCGGTTCGAAAGAACACACATCTTGTTTTTGGCAGAAGATACGTACAGCAAAAAGCGAGTAGCTAAAAGGTTAAGCGTCAGTCTTATAAACTGAAAAATGTGGGTTCAATTCCCACCTCTAGTTTGTGTCTTGTATCTGAAAATTATTTTTCAGACTGCCAATTTTTTTTGAAAATCATTTTAAGCGGGCGTTGCGGGCGGCGTTTGAGCCCGCTGAGTGGGGTACGACGCAACGGAGTGCGGCGTAGGGGAGAGCCTTCTCCCCACATAAATTTATAAGATTTCAGGAGGAAAAATGAACGCGTTGGAAGTTATGAAATTAAATTTGAATGTAGCGTACACAGAAAATGGCGATTTGGCTTATAGAAGTTCAGGGGCAGCTTGTTTGGATTTGTTTTCTTTGTGTGGGGGAATGAGACACAATATAAAAGATTTAGTAAAACTTTTTGTAAAAGCGTTCGCGGAAGATCCTGTAACTGCAATCAAAATTTTATTTTATTTGAGAAATATTCGGGGCGGTCTTGGAGAAAGAAACAGTTTTCGCGTTTTGCTTAAAGAATTGGCAATGGTTTATCCTGAAACTGCAAAAAAGATTTTGTATGCAATTCCTGAATATGGGCGATGGGACGATATTTTTGTTTTGATGGAAACTCCAGTTCGGGATGAAGCAATAGGGTTTGTAAAAAATCAACTTGAAAAAGACCGATGCGCAATGAAGGAAGGAAAAGATGTGAGTTTGCTTGGAAAGTGGCTTCCTTCTGTTAATGCTTCTTGTAAAGAGACAGTTGCTCTTGCAAAAAAAGTGATGAATGCTTTGGGGATGAAGGCTGAAGAATATAGAAAATTGTGTTCTTCGTTACGAAAGGAAATCAAAATTATTGAAGATAATTTACGCAGAAAAGATTACACTTTTGATTATTCTAAGCAGCCAAGTCAGGCTATGTTTAGATACAAAAAAGCATTTTTGCGAAATGACGGTGAACGCTATAAGGAATTTTTGAATAAAGTTGTAGAGCAGACTGAAAAAATTGCCCGCGGTGAAGAAATTCCTGAGGCTGAAAAAGTGAAGTTGAATGCAAAAACTTTGTATCCTTATCAGATTGTTGAAAAATTTTTGCCTGACATGTATTGGGGGCAGAAAGCACAAAAACTTTCTGAGTCTGAAGAACTTTCTCTTGAAGCAAGTTGGCTTTCTTTGGATAGAAACAGTTTTAATTCAAGGACAATTGTTGTTCGTGATGGCTCTGGTTCTATGTATACAGGTGGAAGTGATTCACCAATTAATATTGCAACTTCTTTGGCTTTGCTTTTTAGTGAACAACTTAGTGGCGTTTACAAAAATAGTTTTATTACTTTTAGCGAGCGACCTCAGTTAATTCAGATTCCAGGAACCTGTGATACTCTAAAAAAGAAAGTTCATTATGTTTCAAAATTTGATGAAGTAGCAAATACGGACATCGGTAAAGTTTATGAGCTTTTGCTGAATGTTGCAAAAAGCGAAAATGTTCCAAAAGAAGAAATGATTGAACGAGTTTTGATTATTTCTGATATGGAATTTGATTATTGTGCAAAAGGGATTTCTACTTTTGAATACTGGGAGAGCGAATTTAAAAAAGCAGGTTATGAACTTCCTGAAATTGTTTTCTGGAATCTTGCAGCCCGTAAGGTTCATCTTCCTGTAACAATGAATGAAAAGGGCGTTAAACTTGTAAGTGGTGCTAGTGCAAATATTTTTTCTGATGTTGTTTCAGACGATTTAAAAGTTGTTACTCCTTACGAGTTCATGCTTAAAATGCTTGAGCCATATTCAGAGTTTGACAAAATTGTTGCGTAAAAAGTGGGGAACTTAAAAACTTCTTTGGCCATATAAATTGTCAAAGAAGTTTTTTTTTGTAAATTTGATAATTTTTTTTCACAATGTCGTTCATTGGCACTCTGGTATTGTAAAATGTATATGTAAGGAGGAAACAGTATGAAAAGAATTTTGGAAAACAAAAATGATGTTTTTTTATGCAAAGTAAAATCGTTCATAGATGCAGTGGAAGAAAATGAAAAGTTTGATGAATATGCTGAAAGATACGACGAAACTGAAATTCAAAATGACATTCCTTCTGAGCCAGAGGTTGAAGATTATTATTGTAATCTAGATTCAGAAGATTTTCTTAAAAAGCGCGTTGAAGTTGGCTTGATTTTGATATGGATATAAAATCTGAATGTCGCACTTCACAGGTTTTTAGTGAATGTTACAATGTTTTATACAAGGTAGCGCTGGAACTTTTTGGCAAAGGAAACTTTGTAATTATAAAAACGGCTGGTGGCTTTCATACGCTTGTAAAAAAAGAATGTTTGTCTTTTAATCCGAATAATTTTTTAAGCAAAGTTTATGAAGTTTCGGAAAATGAAAAATTAATTGATTTTAAACAATGGATTTCTGAATTTGTAGCAAACGATTCTAGTCATAAGTCAAAGGACGGAAAAATACAATTAAGCGTTCGGCTTTAATTCCAACTCCTGGATGCCGCCAGTATGACAGTTTTCCGATTGTTATGAATAAGGAAGATTTTTTGTGATTAATAAATGCCTCGCGTTTTGCTTGCTGGGTTCTTGATTTTTACTCACGATAAATACGTATAATTTGAATTTTTCTAAAATTTGTGATATAATATAAGCATATATGGAAACAAAATTTAATGTAGACCAACAGGTTGTTTACCCAAGTCAAGGGGTTGGAAAAGTTACAGAAATTTTTGAACGTACTTTTAATGGCGCTCAAGTTTTGTATTACAAAATTCATATCGAAGCATCTGATATGACAGTTATGGTTCCTGTAGAAAAAGCAGAAGATTTAGGAATTCGCCAAATTGTTTCTGCACAAGAAGCAGAAGAAGCTTTAAAATTGCTTTCTGATGATTTTGAACCAATTACTTCAGATTGGAAACTTCGTTACCAGACAAATTTGGATTTACTTAAAAAAGGAACTGTAAAAGACATTGCTACTATTGTTCGTTGTCTTTATAACAGAAGTAAAGTAAAAGAACTTCCAATTTTGGAACGCAAACTTTATGATTCAGCAAAAAAATTATTAGAAGATGAAATTTCATTTGCTTTAGGAAAAACTGCAAAAGAAATTGAGTCAGAAATTCATACACGCTTGGAGCCACCTGGAGCAGCCTTGAAAATCAAGCAAGTTATTCAACAGGATGATGATGACGAAGATGATAACTTGATGGATGACATTGTTGATTCAAGAAATCGCTCTAGCGATGAAGACGACGATGATTCTTCTGTAGATGATGATTCAAACGATGAATTTGATGACGACTTCTAAGATTGCAATTATTATTACTGCCGCTGGTTCTTCTACAAGAATCGGTGGTGGAATAAAAAAAGAATTTCTTCCTTACAAAAATGGCACTGTTTTATCAGCAAGTGCCAAATCTTTTTTTAAAGCGTGTAAAAATCATATTATTACAGATTTTATAATTACAACGCAAAAAAATGGTATTGATGAGTCAAAAAACGCAATATTTTGTGATTCTGAACTTTGCTCTCTTTTGGAACAAAATAAAAATCTTTCTATCAAATTTGTAGAAGGCGGTTCTTCTCGTCAAGAATCAGTTTTTAAAGGCCTTTTGCAAGTTCAAAATTCTGATGATGAATTGATTGTTTTAATTCACGATGGGGCGCGTCCTTTTGTAACTGAACAAACAATTTTGGATGTGATTTGTGCCGCTCAGGAATTTGGGGCAAGTGTTCCAGGTGTTACACCAAGTGATACTCAAAAAGAAATTGATTCAAACGGATTTATTACGCGCCACTTAGAGCGAAACTCTTTAAGCGCTGTTCAAACTCCACAAGGTTTTATTTTTAATCCGTTGTTGCAAGCTCATAAAAAAGCAATTCAAGATAATAAAGAATATACTGATGATACGGAAATCTGGGGAAAATATTGTGGAAACGTAAAAGTTGTTTCTGGCGATATAAATAATATAAAAATTACATATAACAAGGATTTAGACAAACTCAAATGATAAAAGTTGGTTTAGGTTACGATTTACACAGACTAGTAGAAGGTAGAAAACTTTTGCTCGGAGGAATTCATATTCCATTTGAACGTGGCGAAGACGGTCATTCTGATGGCGACGTTTTATTACACGCAATTTCTGACGCACTTTTAGGTGCAAGCGGGTTAGGGGACATTGGAAGTTTTTTTCCGCCAGAAGAACCACAATGGAAAGACGCCGATTCCGCTCAATTATTAAAAACAGTTGTTTCAAAAGTTTATGATGAAGGATGGAAAATAGAAAACTTGGATTGTGTAATCAAACTGGAAAAACCAAAATTTATTCCTTACAGAACCCAAGTTATAAAATCGATTGCTGATATTTTACAAATAGACGAGAACCAAGTTTTTGTAAAAGCAAAAACCGGTGAAAAATTAGCAGAAATAGGCAGAAGCGAAGCTGTGGAAGTTTGGAGCGTTTGCCTATTATCACGCTAATTTTTTTCTATTAATCTTCTGGTAAATCTAACAAAAGTTCAATTTCAGTAATTGAACGTTTAAATCTTGAAGCAAGTTCGTTGATTGTCCAACCTTGACGTTTTAAATCACGAATTGTTTCTTTTTCGCTTGGAGTAAAACTCTTGTCTTTTGGAGTGTTTCCGCTAGACAAATCTTCTTTTGTGATTTTGTGCAAAACTTCAAATTTCTTTTCAACACCACGTGATAATTCCTGCAAATCTTGTTCTGTCTTTTTGATTCCAAGGTTTGCTGAATTCACGATGTCGATATTTTTGCGTGTTTCTGACAAAAGTGTATCCAATTCTTCAAGTTTAGAAGTTGCTTCTGTAATTTTTGGTCCATTTTTAAGCAATCTATCAACGTTTGTTTGTACGTCTCTGATTTCTTGTGGGAGCGATGTAATTTGGCGAGCACAATCTTTTAATCGTGTTTCCAAATCTTTTAGCATTGTAAACGATGTGTCTGTGTCTTTTAAAACTCTGTTTACAAGTTCATCTTTCTTTTCTAGACGTTCGTATTGTTGAGTCATCTCGCTTAATCTGTCGTTGTAATCGCGAACAGTAACTTCCATAGAACTTAAATTGTCGCCAATATCTGTAAGGGTTTTTGTTCTTTCATCAACTGTATTTGATAAAGCGAGCAATCTTCCCAATTGTTGTTCAATGGAATTAATTTTGATTCTTTGATTTTCAAAATTGTCTAAATGTTTTTCTAAATCAATGTTGATTTTGTTAATTGTTTCAAATTGAACTGACGCTTTTCTTACAGAATCTTCGTAATCATCCAAACGTTCAAAAGAGTCTGAAATTTCGCGCATTTCGTTTTGTAATTGGCGTTTCATTTCTTCTGCACGTTCGTAATCGTGAATATTGTTCTTTATTTCATTCAATTCGCGTGCTAATTCAGTCATTTTTTGTTGAATTGTGTTCGATTCATTTTGCATTCTTAAAACAAAATCTTGCTGATTTGTTCTGTTTTGTTCTTTTGCTTCGCTGATATTTTGTCTTAATTCAGTTAATGAATCTTCAATTTGTGCGTTTTGTTCTTTGATTTTTTGGTCAGCTTGATTGAACATAACTTGGTACATCGATTTGAATGTTTCCAAAGATTCTTGAGTTTTGTTATTCAACAAATTAATGTCTTGATTCAATTTATCTTGTTCAGAAGAAACTTGTTGTGAATATTCATTCATTTTTTGAATCAACGATTGTTGAATTTCATCAATTTTTGCAACGGAATTTTCTTTAAAACTAGACAATTCATCATTAAACAAAGAATTTGATTGTTCAAATTGATTTGCGATTGTTTGTTTCCAAGAATTAAAATCATTCAAAGCATTTTGTACTGTAACTGAACTAGATTCTTGCATTCCAGAAATTTTTTCTTCAAATCTGAGTGCTTTTTCGTTAATTGATTCGTGAAGATTATTCAAAGTAGAATCAATTTTTTCTTTTTGCACACCGATCTGATGTTGTAATTCGCTATTCATTTCTGTAGAAATATCATTAATTCTAGAAGTTGAATCTGATTTTAAAGAAGCGATTTCAGTTTTAATTCTTTCAACTGAGTTTTCCAAAGAATCTTTTGTTTGTTGGATAGCTTCTTCTACTTTGGAATATTGTTCTTTTGTTTTGTTTTCAATTCCCAAAATATTAGTTTTTAATTCTTCCAAATAATGAGTTTCAAGAGAATTGCGTTCGTTTTCGTATTTATCAGTGATTGATTCAAGCTTTTTATTAAAGTTGAAAGTCCAATCTGACAATTGATTATCAACTTTATCTGATTTTTCTGTAAGTTTGTTGTCAAATGCTTGTTCAAATTCCTGCAATTTTGCACTCATACTTCCAGAAGAAGTTGCTTTTAAGCTCTCAAGCGAATTATCAATTTCTTGCAAACGTTCTTTGATTCCTTCTGCTTCATTTTTTATGTTGTCTGCAAAAATTTGGTGGCGATGATGTTGTTCGCTTGTGAATGAATCAAAATCTGATAAAACTCTGTTTTGAATTTCTTGCATTGCAGCGCGCAAACTTTTTTCCAAAGTGTCTATATCTGCACCTGAATTTTCAATTTGCGAAAGTTTGTATTCAATGTCTTTTTTATAAGTAGAAAGTCGTTCGTCAATTCCTTCCAAAACGTCCAAATGTTTGTTTTCACTTTTTTCTACAGCGGCTTTTACAGAATCTGTAATAATTTGGTTCATATTTGAAAGTCTTGTTTCTGCATCATTTTGGAAATTTTCAATGATTGACGCAATTTGACGAATTTTTGCTTCAATTTCAGGTTTAAGTTCACTTGCTTTTAGATTCATTTCGTCGTATTTTTGAGTCAAATTTTCTATAGAAACTTGTGCATTGTGAATTAATCCGTTTGTTTCAGTCGAAACTTTACTCAAATTGTCAGAAAGATTTGAACGTAACGAATCGATTTTGTTTGTAATATCGCTTGAAAATTCCAAAATATTTTTTTCTGAATCAGACTGAATTTGTGACAAAATTGTTTTTTCTTTAGTTTGAGCTTCTTCTACAATTTCGTCGTAAAGTGTCTGATATTTTTGGCGAATATCTTGAACTTGTTTATCGATATCATTTTGAATTAAAGACAACGATTGCGAATTATCATTTACATCGCTTCTTAAACTGTCAGTTGTTTGATTACATTGAGCCAAAATATCGTTTAATTCATTCAAACGTGCTTTGTATTCAGTTTCCAATTGGTCAAACTGATTTGTAAAATCAATATTCAACGAATTAAGTTGTTCGATAATTGAAGAAGATTGTTGGGAAGTTTGTGCTTGATAAGAAGTCAAATTCTGTGCTGTTAAATTTGATAATTCTTGCATTTTTTGTTCGTATTCTTCTTGCAACTGTTTGTGTTTTTCTACAAAAGTTTCGTTGAATTCGTTGATTTTCTTGTTGTTCATCGCAGTTGCTGAATCAAACGCTGCTGTGTATTTTTGAACAAAATTTTCGTAATCAGAATTAAATTTTTCTACAATTGAATTGTAATTTGTTTCGCCAGAAGATTGAAGTTTTTCCAACTGTGTTTGGTACTTTGCTGAAATTGTTGCAAAATCTTCTTCAAAACGTTGTGCAATTTTTGCGATAATTCCGTCATTTTTGCTTCCAACTGAATCCAATTGTTCTTGGTATTTGTCATGAATACGTTTTACTTTTTCTGTGTATAAATTTGTAAGTTCTTGCAAAGATGCGTTTAATGCTTCATCTGTATTTGTAGTTGTTTCTTTTAATTTGCTATCAAATACACCTTGAATTGCTTTGTATTCTTGATCCATTTGATTTTTTATTTCTGAGATTTTTGTTTTAAGTAAAGAAACAAGATTTTCTTCCATTATAGAAAGTTGGTTTTTGTAATCTTCAGAACGTTGCTGTGATTCTTTGCTCAAATGTTCAAAGGCTGTGTTTTCCAATGAACTTACTTTTGAAGCGGCGTTTGTGTATGCGTTTTGAATATTTTGATTGATGTAAGTTAAAATATCGTTTGCTTTTGTTTTAGAATCTTCCAATTTTTGAACTAAAGCGTTTCCGTATTTTTCGTATTCAGATAAAAGTGTTTTTCCAATTGCTTTTAATTGTTCAGCGTTATGTTTAGAGAAATTTTCGGAAATTACAGGAATTTTTTTGTCCAAAGTTTCTACGTTTTGTTCGTATTTTTCAACTTTTGCAAAAAGTTTGTCTACAATTTCGCTTTGCTTTTTTAAACGAATCAAATTTTCTTCAACATTGTTTGTCATGTCGTTCAAATCTTTTAAAACTGCGGAATAAGAATTGATTTGTTTTTCGATTGAAGCAACTGATTTGATGTTTTGTTCAAACAAACTGATTTTATTTTCAAATTCATTGTTTTTGTTTTCTAGAATTTTTATAGAAGCAGTTGCTCTGTCTTGATAAGATTTATAGCCGGCAATCAAATTGTTGTAATTATCTGCTATAGTTTTGTAAGTTTGTTCCAACTCTCTTGTTCGTTTGTCAGCGTAATCTTTGACTTTTCCCATGGAAACATTTTTTTTGTCTTTCTCATGAAAATAAATAGATATTCCTAACGAAACAACAACTGCGATTAAAATACTAAATACGATTTCCACTTTTTATTTCTCCACCCAAAAATAAAAAAGATTTTATTTACCCAAAAGCATCCTTTGTAACTTTGGATAAGAACAGAACGTTATTTCTGCTTCATCCGATTTTTTATGAAACAAAGAAGAAATGCGAGAAACAAACCATGCTGATTTCATTCCCGCCGCTTTTGCTCCTTTTACATCAAATTTATGACTGTTTCCCACAAAAAGAATCTCTTCTGGAGAAACTTCCAATTGTTTTGCCATTTCTAAAAACGCGATTGGTGAAGGTTTTAGCGCACCAACAGCTTCTGTTCCTAAAATTACATCGCAATATTGCTTGATTCCCCAAACTTCACCTTTTTGTTCAGGTGGAAAATCTGAAAGCAACGCAATTTTAAGACCGTTTTCTTTTAATTTACAAATACATTCTTTTGCACCGGCACACGCTTTGATTTTTGCAAAATATTTTTTTAGACCGTTGTAAATAATTCTGTCTAAACGTTCTTTTGCATCTTCTGTAGTTGTATTTAATTTTTGAGCCATACGTCTAGCTTGTTCATCCATAAAATCTGGAAGTTGTTCTTCGGTATGAAGAGTGTCACGAACTAAACCGTATTTAATAAAAAATTGATTATAACGCAAAAGATGAAAAAACATTCTTAAATAAAGATGCCAATTTTTATAGAGAGTTCCATCAATGTCAAAAGCAACAGCTTTTATTTCGCCTAAATTTTCTATATTCACCGAGCAATCCTATTTAAAAAGTCTTCATTTTTGTAAAATAAAAATGGCTATCTTCTATTATACAACAAAATTCAAAATACGTCAGTATAAATATTAAATATCAGCCTGTCTATGCAAAGAATCCAATCTTAAAAGACGATTTTTATCTGGTTCAATACAAAGATTTTTTTCTTGAGAAGGAAGAACTAAACCTTTTGGTCCGTTTTTTGCACGTCGCAAATATTTTACATGTGTGTAGTATAAATCGGTTTTGCCAGTGTTTCGGGCTTTGGAATAATAAACCGCAAGATTTGCCGCATCAAGCAGAATATCGAGAGGAACTGTTTTTCCTTTTTTGTTTTTGATGAACACGTAACCGCCTGGAAAATCACGAACGTGAAGCCATAAATCATCGCCACGAACATGATGACGAAGTAATTCATCGTTTTCGTTTGCGTCGCGACCAACAAGAATGTACCAACCGTTTACGTTGTAATCTAATCCCGGATGAGTTTTCTTTTGTTGCTGCTTTGGTGTTGAATCTTTTCGCAATAACTGTTCAATTTTTACTGGATTTTGTTCGTTTAAGATTTCTTGATAAAGATTTTCTAGTTTTTCAAGTTGATTTTTTGCAACTTCAATATCGTGTTTTAAATCTTCACTTCCAGATTGTGCTTTTTTGTAATTTTTGTAATATTCAGCGGCATTTTCCTGAGCCGATTTTTTTGGGTCGATGAGGATTTTTACTGTTTTTCCAGTTTCATAATCTTCGCATTCCAAAAAATTTGAATTTCCGTCAATTAAATATCCGTACGCAAGAATTAAATCACCTTGATGTTTGAACATTGGCGCGTTTTCAAAAGAAGCGAGTTTTGCTTCCAGATTATTTAATGCAACAAGACGTTTATTTTTTGTTGTGTTGTACCATTTTTCAGCTTTTTCCAATAACGCTTGTCTAGAAAGTGTAGAGGCGTGTTCACTATACCAAAAATCGATTTGCTGATTAAACGAAGGTTCTGGAATTTTTTTGTATAATTCTGGTAAATCAAATTCACGGATTTTCCAGTCAGCTTGTTTTTCAAATTTGGACAAATCTGGTTCTGGCGGAAGAAAAATTTTGCCCGTCATTTCATCTTTCCCTGGACGACGGAACATAGAATCTAAAAGAATGTTAGATGAATCACAAATCAAAATATTTGCAGCGTTATTCCACAAACGAATGTACATAATAAATTCTTCGTTCACGTGAGAAAGTTCCATTTTTACAATTCGTTCAAGTCCAATTTGTTTACAAGAATTGATTCTGGCTCCTTTTATACGGGATTTTAAAAATTCCATAAAACGAAGTGGTTTTTCATTTTTTGTGATTTTGCGGCGAGTTTCATTAATTCTACAAGAATTTTGTGCAGTACAAACTAAAACTGTTTTTGCAGTTCCGTTTTTATAAGTGTAAAAAGCAATTGTGTCATAACCGGGCTGAATAATATCTTGAATAAAAGCCCCTTCTAAATTCAATTCATCTAAAATCAAATTAATTTCATTACAATTTAAAGACATGATTATAAGATAAAGTTTTTTTTGCGAGATTTCAACTTTCATTATTTAATTTTACATATTTGTTTCTATATATCGATACATTTTCTATTGTAAAAATCTCTAAATAAGGTAAAATATAGGTAAGAAAAAAGAAAAAAAGATGAGCCATTTTTTAAGCTTTATCTTTTGATTGGAGAATTGTATGGGTTCAAAATTATTAGCGTTTATTTTTTATTTTATTGCAATCCTTGTTATCGGAGTGTATTTTTTCATTCGTTCAAAAAATCAAGGTGAAAAAGAATACTTCCTTGGTGGAAGAGGAATGGGTAGCATTGTTACTGCAATGAGTGCGCAAGCTTCCGACATGAGTGGATGGCTTTTGATGGGATTCCCAGGAAGTATTTTTGCTTTTGGTATGGGAAAAGTTTGGATTGGTATTGGTTTGGCAATTGGAACTGCATTAAACTGGATTTTTGTAGCAACACGTTTACGCAAGTTTTCACAAGCTGCAAATGATTCAATTACTTTGCCACAATATTTGACAAACCGTTTTGCTTCAACAAGCCCTGTTTTAAAAGTAATTTGTGGTGTAATCTTCCTTATCAGTTTTACAGTTTACGTTGCTTCAGCTTTCAACGCAGGAACAGCTGTTTTTGTTGATGTTTTACCTTGGTTTGCAGATCATCAGCATTTAGCAATGATTATTTTCTCTGTAATCATTTTGATTTACACATTCCTTGGTGGATACAAAGCTGTTTGTTGGACAGATTTTTTCCAAGGTTTATTAATGTTGATTGCTTTGCTTGCTGTACCAATCGTGATGAAAGTTGTTGGAAACTTTGACCCAACATATTTTACAGCATTCAAAGACGGTGTTGCAGATTTTGGAACAAATCCTTTTGCTGCAAGCTGGCAAGATGTTGTTTCTGGTCTTGCATGGGGATTAGGATACTTTGGTATGCCTCACATTCTTGTAAGATTTATGTCTATTAAAAAAGCTTCAATGATTAAACAATCTGCAACAGTAGCAATTATTTGGGTTGTTTTAACACTTGGTGCTGCAATCTTTATTGCTTTCTTAGGAAGAACATTCATTTTTGGTGGAAATGCTTTATCAGCAGAACTTCTTCCAAATGGTAGAAACTTAATCTTTATTAAAGTTGTAGGACAAATCTTCCCTGGATTTATTGCAGGTCTTATGCTTTCTGCAATTATCGCTGCTTCAATGTCTACAGCTGACTCACAATTATTGGTTGCTTCTTCATCATTCACAAGTGATATTTACAAACCATTAATTAAGAAAAACGAAGTTACAGATAAAGAAATGCTTTGGGTAGGAAGAATCGTTGTTGTAATTGTTTCAATTGTTGCATTCTTCATCGCTTCTAGTGGTCTTGGAAATCCAAATTCTTGGGCAAGTGACATCATGAACATGGTAGAAAATGCGTGGGGATTATTTGGTGCTTCATTTGGACCAGTTGTAATTCTTTCACTTTTCTGGAAACGTTTTAATTACAAAGGTGCTGTAGCAGGAATTCTTGGTGGCGCAATCGCTGATATTCTTTGGTTGCTCTGTTTTACAGGAACAGTAATTGAACCATTAATCGTAAACACAGGCGTTTATGAAATTCTTCCAGGCTTTATTATTGGTGCAATCGTTGCTGTAATTACAACTCTTTGTACAGAAGCTCCTTCAAAAGAAGTAACTGAAATTTTTGACAATGCAATGAAAGTAGAATAGGCGTGGGCTACTGAACCTTTTGCGAAACAAACTGCCCACGCCTCCAGTTTTGCGTAGCAAAACTGGTACGTTGGTTGGTAAAGTTTCTGTGAATATTTTACCGTAAATTAGTTGTTATAATCCTCGGTTTTTGCCGGGGATTTTTTTTAGAGGATTGAATATGAAGATTTATGATATTTCGCAAGAACTTTTTTCTTGTGCTGTTTTTCCGGGGGATTCCCAACCTAAAAGAGAAATTTTGTGCAAAATAGACGACGGTGATATTTGTAATTTGACTGGTCTTTCGATGTGTGCTCATAACGGAACTCACGTTGATGCGCCTTTTCATTTTATTAATGGAGCAAAAACAATTGAGCAAGTTCCTCTTGAAAAATTTATTGGCCCTTGTTTTGTTGTTGACCACGAAGGAATTGTCAGCGCAGAAGATGCACAAAATTTTTTACAAAAGGCAAAAAATCAAAATCCTGAATCTTCAAAACGAATTTTAATTAAAGGAAAATCTGAAGTTTCTGCCGCCGCCGCTCATGTTTTTGCAGAAGAAGAAATCTTTTTAGTGGGAAATGAATCTCAAACAGTTGGTCCAGAATCGGCTCCAATGGAAGTTCATCTGATTTTGCTTGGCGCAGAAATTGTATTGCTTGAAGGAATCCGTTTGGCGCAAGTTCCAGAAGGCGTGTATTTTCTGAATGCTGCGCCAATAAATCTTGGTGGAGCCGACGGCGCTCCGTGTAGAGCGATTTTAATAGAAAAAAACTAGGAATAAATTAAACAATTAAAACCCAAAAATTTAAAAAACAATTTATAATTGCTCCCGCTTACGTAGGCTGGCACAAAACCGCTCGATAACTCGCTACACGCTGCTTGTGGTATAGAAACTATAGAACCAGCCACACAGTGGCTGCCACAAGCAGAGTGTTCCTATGATATTTGTCAATACCACAATACTCCTGATTCCATAATTTTACGATGCAAATTTCATAGCTTCATCTACAAGTTGAGAAATTGTAGGTGAAGGCCTTTT
>SUWN01000041.1 GCA_015061465.1 Treponema bryantii
ATTTTGTAAATTTTAATAACTTTTACTTGCGAAGGCGTGGAGCTACGAAGTTCTGGAGTAGACTTTTGTCTACGAAAGAATGAGCGTTAGCGAATAGCGAAAGGCCGTTTTGTAATTGCGATGTCGCTCGGAAAATAATAAAAAAAAAAGAGCACCTCTAATTGAACTATATTCATTCAACTTTAGAAATGCTCTTCAGTTTTATTACAATCTCTTACACTTTTTTAGTTTGTCATTCGTAACGGATTATTATTGTCATGATCAAAGAAAATATGACGCCAATCTTCATCAGTAGTAACATTTTCTATTCTTGCAAAACATTTGAATATTATTCCTGAATTACGATATTCTTTTGGGATAATAGTTTCATCTGTTAAGTCTAGAACAGCAGAATTAAGCAATCTTTCTCCAATATAAGACGCCCAATTTGAAGTTTGAAATTCAACGCACACTTTATACGAAATATCAGATTCTTTACTAGTTACTAAAGTTGGAAATGAAGAAAAAACAAGTTTATTATCTTCAAAAGTCCAAGATACATCATTTGGAATGATATCACCTGCACCACCTTTTGCAACTATTTTTAGTGGCTGAGTTTTTTCAATTGGTTGCCAAGAATCATTTAGATATTCTACAACAACCGAATACGATTTTCCTTCTGTAACAAACGGATAATAAAATTCTGTTGCTTGTGTAACAGAATCAGAAATAACAGCATTATCAAGATAAACTTTTCTTACATAAGCACCATCTGGAAGATAACTAGCAGAAACTTTTATTCCATCATCACATTCAATTTCAGAAATTTTTAAACTTACATTTACATCTTCTCCATTTAAGTTTCTTACAATTGCATCGCGGGTTGCATCAAAGATATTGTTATCTTCATTCATTAGTGAATAACCACTTGGTTGCCAAGGCCAATCTCCAAAATAACGGTCACCTAAATGCCAGTCTAAATCAGAACTGTTTGCATATGGTTCAAGCATTGAGCGCCAGTATGAGAATTGACTATAAGCACGATCGTAAGTCCATTCTGAATCTTCTGCAGAAACTTCAAGTAGTAATTCTGTAAACTTTTGTTTGTATTCAGGAACAAGTAACATTCTATCCATAAGTGGACGATTTTCTCCACGCCCCCATTCTAATGGATTTTGTTTAAATCCACCGTCTTTTATAGAACATCCTAATACGTTGTCGTAATCAAATGGGATAAAATAGAGTTTACCAGTTCCTTTTTTACCTGTATCAAAATATAGATAGAAGTTATTTGCATTTCCCCAGTAATCATCATCCATACCACACAAAATGCTAATTGCATAAGTTTTTAGGAAGAAATCCATATCAAACCATTTTTCGTAGAATTCTTTGATTGTTGCAATACTTTGTTCACTACCATCTGTTGGTAAATTATTTAGGTCTGTAATAAATCCTCTTAATTCTGTTTCTGCAGAAGCAAGATCATCTTTGTTTGTTTTTAAGTCTAAGGAATATCCATCCCAAACCCAGTCAACACGATTTCCTTCTTCATCGAAATTAATTACGATATTTTCAACACCAGTTTCATCCATTCTTTCAATAGTTAAATCATTTGCACATTTCCACAAATTACCTTTGTTGTTTGCCCAAGCATTTTCTGCAGTTGTTCCTTGTCCTACTTCGCGTCCTTTTAATGATTGTTTGTTTACTTCTTCAAACATTTCGTAAACACCATAATCTATTGTTGTAATAGAATTATCTGTTTCATCTTCTACGAATTGCAAAATAAGTCTTGTATGGCTTGCACGTGGCGCTGTCCAAATTCCGTATCTGTGGAATAAATCGTAACAGAAGATTTCGCGACCCCAACTGTGATCAAGGCGTTTTAAAGCAACACCTTTCATACAGCCTGCCATTTTTAATTCTTCATCACCTTCTAAGAATTCTTCAAAATCTACCTTAAAATGAACTTGGCGGTAATCATCATTTGGTTGTTCTGCATAAGTGTAATAATCCGCACTCCAATCTGCATTCATTTGACCTTGTTCGCGTCCATTATCTACACCTTGTGGGCAGAAGCGACTTGTATTTCCTCTTTGTCGGAATCCTACATTTGGAATTTCCCAAGTAGTACCATCTTTTGTATATTCATATTTTTCTGCATGAACGTAGTTTTCATTTTTGTAGAAGAAACGATAGTTTTCACAAAGTTTATTCCATTCACTACGTTTCATTGTAATTGTTGTAGTTCCCAAAGTTTGATTATTAAAGATAAAATCAAGATTTTCTTTTCTTGTTGAAAAAGGTTCTGGATTTATGGCTTCAAAAACCTCTTCATCTTGTAAACCATCACCCGGTTTATCTTTTGGATTTTCTTCTATTTTACATCCAGTAAAATTTGCAAACAAAAATAAAATAGAAAAAATACCTATAAGACTTTGTTTCATTTTTCTCATAAAAAATCTTCCTCCTTGTGTGATAGAATTCACTCTATTCAACAAATTCTATTAACAATTCTACAACATTTATTTATAAAATCAATTTTTTTATAAAAGCAACTTACAAAGGCGTGGAGCTACGGAGTTCTGGAGTAGACTTTTGTCTACGGAAGAATGAGCGTTAGCGAATAGCGGAAGGCCGTTTTGTAAATGCGATTTTGTCCAAATCTTAAAAACTCAAAGTTCCTACGATTGTTTCGTCGTCGTCAGAAGAAGTTTTTTGTTTTTCTTGTGGTTTGGATTTTTCAACAATTTTTTGTTCTTTTTTAGGTGCGTTTTTCTTAGGTTGAGCAAGGAACGAAATTAAACTTCCACACAAACCGCCAGCTATTGAAATAATTCCCAAAAGTGCGTTTTTTAGTGGAATGATATTTAAAATTGTATAGAGAACTAAAACGAGCAAAAGTGATGTTGATATTTTTTTCTTTTGTGAAGCGTTTATTAGATTTAAAATGATTAGCATAAAAATAACAGGTTGAATTCCTTGTAAAGATTGAACTGAAAAACATGCGTTTAAAACTCCGGCAAAAATCACGGAAATTAAAATCATCACTAGAATTATTACGGAACCATATTTTTCTTCCATTTGCATTCCTAAAAAAATCAAAATGATTGAATTAAAAATTGCAAACGAAAAATCGTTATTTACAAATGGATATGTTATTAGATTTAGATAGCATTTAATAGAAGAAAAAACAAACGGATTCGCTCCATTTTGCGATGTTGGGGAAAGTAATTTTACATCAATGCCATTTTTTTGAAGAACGAACGCATTCAAAAAATACATTACAACTGTAATTATTGCAAAAGTTAGAACTACTGGTGAATCGTATGAAAATTTTACGTTTATTTTTTTCTTTGCCATATTTTCTATTATATATGCTTTTATTATTTATTTCTATCTTGGAATCGCGCAAAAATTGTGTTATATTCTGTTGTATGAGTGATTTTCAAAAACAAGCTGTTTCTTCTGATGTTTTCTCTGAAGAGCAATCTTTTGAATTGCCACCTGAATGCAAGGTGATTTTTTTTAATGACAATTATACAACAATGGATTTTGTAACAGAAGTTCTTGTTTCTATTTTTAATAAATCTCATGCCGAAGCTGAAGCTTTGATGCTTGCTGTTCATAACAACGGTTCGGCTGTTGTTGGAACTTACACTTACGACATTGCTGTTTCTAGAACAAATTTAACAAAAAGCATTGCAAAAAAGAACGGATTTCCGTTAAGGGTTGAAGTTGAGTAATAACGAAAATAATCAAAAAATTGTTAGACAAATGAAAGTTAGTCCTTTGCTAACTCGTTTTCTTTCTGAATCTTTATTAAGTGCAAAATCGTCTCACCATCAGTTTTTTACGCCTGAACATTTGCTTTTTGTTGCATTAAAAGACGATTTTGTTGTTGGGTTGCTTACCGAAAGTGGTGGCGATTATAAAATCTTGCGCGAAAATTTATTCAATTATATAGAAACAAAAATTCCTGTTATTTCTGATAATAGCGAATCTTCTCTGATAAAAGCGCCTGTTGAATCAGTTGGTTTTCAGGCTGTAATGAATCGTGCGGCTTTTTATTCTATTTCTTTTAATTCAGACATTCTTGATATTACAGACGTTCTTGTAAGTATGTTTGATGAAACAAAAAATTATTGTTCTTATTATCTTCGTTCAAGTGGCGTAAACAGAAGTCGATTATTGGACATAATTTCAAAAAATCGCACTGTATCTAATAAAGAAAACAATTCTTCAAATTCTTCTTCGGAAAATCAGGAAAATCAATTTCCTTTTCCTGAAGGGATGATGTCGAACAACAAAGATTGCGTAAAAAGATTCACTGTCAATCTTACAGAAATGGCGCGTAATGGTGAATTAGATGAATTAATTGGTCGCGATGAAGAACTTGAAAGAACTATTCAGATTTTGTGTCGTCGCTCCAAAAATAATCCACTTCATGTTGGTGATGCAGGAGTTGGTAAAACTGCAATTACTTACGGACTTGCTCAACGAATTGTTCAAAATAAAGTTCCTGCTTTATTAAAAGATTATACAATTTACAGTTTGGATATTGGTTTAATGATTGCCGGTGCAAAATTCCGCGGAGATTTTGAAGAAAGAATTCACGGAATTATCAAAGAATTAACAGAAAAGAAAAACGTCATTTTATTTATTGATGAAATTCACATGCTTATGGGCGCTGGAACAAACGGTAATACTCAAATGGATGCCGCAAACCTTTTAAAACCAGTTCTTGCTTCTGGAAAAATCAAATTTATTGGCTCGACGACTTTTGATGAATATTCAAAAATCTTTGAAAAAGACAGAGCACTTTCTAGACGATTCCAAAAAATTGATATTATAGAACCTTCAATTTCAGAATCTGTAAAAATCTTAACTGGTTTGCAAAAAAAATACGAATCATATCACAATGTAAAATACACAACTTCTGCAATTCAAACTGCGGTTGATTTATCTGTTCAATATTTGCCAGATAGGAGATTGCCTGATAAAGCAATTGATATTATTGACGAAGCCGGAGCTTTATTAAATATCAACCAAAACGGTGGTTTTTTAGGCAATTCTATCAAACAAAATGGAAAGTCTTCTATTCCGCAAGTTACAGTTGGAACAATTCAAAAAGTAACTGCAAAAATCGCAAAACTTCCTATTGATAGCGTTTCTGTTTCTGAAAAAAATAAATTAAAAGAAATCAACGCTCTTTTATCAAACGATATTTTTGGGCAAGAACAAGCTGTTGATTTACTTTCAAAATCTGTAAAAAAAGCTCGCGCCGGTTTTAGAAATCCTGACAAACCAGAAGCTTGTTATTTATTTGTTGGGCCAACTGGCTGCGGAAAAACTGAATTGGCAAAATCGTTGTCAAAAATCTTAAACGAACCTCTTTTGCGTTACGACATGAGTGAATATCAAGAAAAACATTCGGTAAGCCGACTTGTTGGTTCACCTCCTGGATACGTTGGTTTTGAAGAAGGCGGACAACTAGCAAAAGAAGTTAGAAAAAATCCTCACGCTGTAATTCTGTTTGATGAAATTGAAAAAGCTCATCAAGATATTTACAACGTTTTACTTCAAATAATGGATTATGGAACTTTAACTGACAATCAAGGTAGAAAATCAGATTTTCGCTCTTGTATCATCATTATGACAAGTAACGCTGGCGCTCGCGAAATGGAACGTTCAAGCATTGGTTTTGGTTCTGTAATCAACAATGATAATAAAGCAACTTTAAAAGAAGCTGTTGAAAAAGAATTCTCACCAGAATTTAGAAACAGATTAGACGCAATTATTCCATTTAATTATTTGGACAAAAATGTTGCAAAACTTGTTTGTAAAAAAGAAATTAACAAACTTGCAGAGCGACTTAAAAAACAAAAAGTTGATTTATTCGTTACCGATAATTGTATTGATTATTTGACAGATGCTGGTTATTCCAAAGAATTTGGCGCTAGAAATATGACTCGTGTAATTGAAGATAAAATTGCAAATCAACTTGTTGATGAAGTTTTATTTGGCAAATTAGAAAAAGGTGGAAAAGTTACAGCAACTTTAAAAGATGCCGATATTATTTTTGAGATTAATTAATTATGACAGAAAATGAATTATATTTAGAATTTTACAAACGCTTTGGTCCTGTAAATCGTGCAAAAAAATGTTTTCTTTATACAAAAAAAGGAATTCGCGTTACAGATTTATTTCAAGAAAATGGACGTGCAATTTTAGGATGGGGCGGAGATTCAGCTTTTACACATCTAAAAAATTTCTTAAACAAAGGAATTACTGGCGGATTTATTTGCGAAGAACATTCCAAAGTAGAAAAAGCTGTAAGCGTTCTTTTAAATTCCAAGAGAAAAGTTTTATTTTATCCAACAAAAATGGAAGCACTAAAAGCAGGTTTATTATTTTCTGCAAACAAAACTTCCGTATGGAAACCATGGATTCAAAACGACATTGATTGGGAACAAACTGATTCTGTAGTTTTAGCACCACCTTTACCTTGGACAGACAATTTTTACATTCTTGCAATAAACGAATCAATTTGGAACGAAAAATCGGAAATTCAAAAATTAATTCCTTTACAAACAAAAGTTGCATATCCACTTCAGGTAGGAATTGCGCGCTCCATTTACAATTTGATTGACGCGTTAAAAACAAGAAAAGAAACAGATTGGTTCATTTACGACAAAGTGATTACAAAATATTGGCAAAGAAAAGGTCCATATTTATTCCCAAAAATTCCGCAAGAAAAATATGATGATTTTGTACTTCATTGTTTAGATTGCAACTTATTGATTAATCCTGATTATAACAACGCTTCTATCGTACCTTTTGGTGCAGATTTTGGAGTTTTTTCAAATTTGAAAAATCACCCTTTTGAAGTATAATATTTATGGAGGAAGTTATGAATCCAGACATTTTATTTTCAATTACTAGATTAAGTTTAAGCGCACTAATCACAATTTTAGCAATTTCTCTTATGGCAAAAAGACGCGAATTTGCGTGGGGAATGATTGTTATTGGATTGTTAATTTCTTTTGCAATTTTAGTTTACGATTTAACAGTTTCTTTAGGAATTACTCCAGTTATTACTTACAAATTATTCAATATTCCTGTTTATGAATTTGGGAAAATTGTAGTTCCATCGTTCTTCTTTATTTTGGGATTATTGATTATGAAAGCCAGAAATGATTAAAAGGAATTTTTTATGACTAATTTAGATGAATATTGGAATGAATTTATAACAAAAACAAATCGCTCACAAAACGACAGATGTTCTGGAGATTTGTTTTTTGATTCAAAAGGAAATAATCAGGCATCATTAACTTCACTTGTTTTGTCAGGACAAAAAACCGCTTTTTTCACACCATTGGCCACTTACACAATTAATCAAGAACCAATTCCTATTTCTGGAGAATTGTACATCGTTGTAGATAATAATGAAAAACCTGTTTGCGTTATTGAAACTCAAAGTATAGAAATAATTCCGTTTGAAGAAATTTCGTGGCAAATGGCAAAATTGGAAGGTGAAGACAATTCTTTTGAAGAATGGAAAAACAAACAAATAGAAATAATTTCTGACGAAGGCAACATTTTAGGATTTGAATTTTCACCTGATATAAGAATGGTTTTTCAAACATTCACTGTAATATACAAATAATTTTTGCAAACTTTGAATATAGGAGGATTTTTATGAGTAAACAAAGTTTTTCAATTGGCAAATTGATTTTGCAAATTGCATTAGGAGCAATGCTTTCAGTTGCTGGAATTTGGGCGCTTCAAGGTGGTGGAGATGCTGGTGCAAAAGCTATCCGCGCTACATTTAATGGCGATTTAGGAAACATTCTTAGAATTGTATTTGGTGTAATTGAACTTCTTGCAGGCGTTTTTCTTATCCTTGAACTTTTTATCGGTGATAAATTTGGCGGATTTGGAAACGTTTTAATGTTCATCATCATGATAGTTTGGATTATCGCTATTGTACTTATTGATTTTGTTGGAAGAGGCGGAATTTTAAACGGAGGAGCAAGAGACTTCTTAAGCTGGCTTTATGATTTTTCATATCATTTGATTGTTCTTGGTGCAATTATTTATCTAAAAGATTAGTTTTAGGATTTATTAGTTGAAAAAAATCGTAATTATCTTCACATTTCTTTTTCTGATTCCTCGTGCATTTTCTCAAGATTCTGATTTTTTTAATTGGGACATTGGTTTTGCAACAGGAATTCCATTTCATTATGGAGAATCTGACACAAATATTTCAAATTTTGACGCTAATTCATTAAATAGAGTTTTGATTGGTGCAACTTCTAACTTTTATTTTAAAATTGATGGTATAGCTTTTATAGATTTTGGAATTGATTCTTTGTTTGATTTCAAATGGACCTCATCCGATTACGCAAACAGCATTGATTATTCTTTCTTTGGAGGAGTAAAAATTTATCCAGGTCTTGGTGGATTAAATTTTTCCATTGCATATTGTTTTGGAAACAGAAGCGATTTTCTAAAAATTGACGGTGAAAAAGATATTTTTCAACATTCATGGGGAAACGGTGCTAGATTTTCACTTGAATACGATTTTAATTATCTAAAAGCAACAAATATCAAACCGATAGTTGGTGGTTATTACAGATTTATTCCACGTGGAAATTATGTTTATGACCACATATTATGTGCTTACGTCGCATTAAAATTCTAAACGATTGATAAAAAAAAAAAACGGAACTTGAAGTTTTCTTCAAAGTTCCGTTTTTTTTGTTTAACAAAAATTATCTTGCGTACTCAATAATTCTTGTTTCTCGAATCATTGTAAGACGAATACGTCCTGGATAACGCAAGTCTGTTTCAATTTGTTTAGCAATACTTCTTGCCAATTCCTTAACATCGCTATCAGGAATTTTTTCGTTATTTACAAGAATACGCAACTCACGACCAGCTTGAATAGCATAGGCTTTTTCTACACCATTAAAACTTTCTGCAATTGCTTCTAAGTTTTCAAGACGTTTTACATAATTATCAATTGTTTCGCGTCTTGCACCTGGACGAGCAGCTGAAATCGCATCAGCAATTTGAACAATTACAGCTTCAATGCTTGTTGGCTCAACGTCGTTATGGTGAGAAGCAATTGCATTAATTACTCTTGCGTCTTCTCCCATTTTTCTAGCCAATTCAGCACCAACTTCTGCGTGGTTCTGGTCACTATCGCTTTCTGCTCCTTTACCAATATCATGTAAAATTGCAGCACGTTTTGCTAATTCACGGTTTGCGCCAATTTCTGCAGCCAACATAGAAGCAGCCATTGCAACTTCTTTAGAGTGAGTCAAAACATTTTGACCATAACTTGTTCTAAAGTACAAACGACCTAATGCTCTAATTCCTTCTGTACTCATGTTATGAATACCTAAGTCGAATAAAGCACGTTCACCTTCTTCGTAAATCTTGTTCTGAACTTCATGTGTAACTTTTTGAACAATTTCTTCGATTCTTGCTGGGTGAATACGACCATCAGAAATCAAACGTTCCAAAGATTCTTTTGCTATTTCTTTACGAACTGGATCAAAACATGAAATTACAACTGCTTCTGGAGTATCGTCAATAATAATATCAACGCCAGTTAATGTTTCCAGAGTTCTGATATTACGCCCTTCTCTACCGATGATACGACCTTTCATTTCATCGCTTGGTAAAGAAACTGTTGTTACAGTAATATCACTTGTAATTTCTGGAGCGATACGTTGAATTGTTGTAATTAAAATATCTTTTGCTTTTTTTTCAGCAGTTAACTGAGCTTCTTGTTCAATTTTATTGATTAAACCTTGAGCATCATGTTTTGCTTCGTTTTCAAGATTTTTGATAATCAAATCTTTAGCTTCTTGAGCAGTTAAACCAGATATTCTTTCTAATTCTTGTCTGTAAAGAGTCTCCTGTTTTTCAAGAGATTCTTCTCTTTTTGTCATTGCTGCTTGCTTTTCAGCAAATATTTTTTCATTTTTTTCAAATTCAGCAGTACGTTGTTCAAGTAATTCTTCTTTTTTATTTATTCTTGCCTCGTAACGCTGAACTTCAGCACGACGTTCTCTATTTTCCCTTTCTTGCTGATTTCTTTCCCGAATGAGCTCATCTTTTGCATTTAACAAAATTTCTTTTTTCTGTGCTTCAGCTTCTCTTATAGCATCCTGTTTTACACGTTCTGCTTTTTGTTCTGATGCAGATAATTGAAATCTGGCATATAACCAGCGAATAATCCATCCAAGAACAATTCCAACTAAAGGGAGAATGATGTACAATAACCAGTTTGGCATACAATATCTCCTATTATCTTATTAGAAAAGTTCAACCTTTATAATACAGCAACATAAATCAATTGTCAAATTAATAAATTTATATAGAAAAGAAATATAATAACAAATTATTATCAATAATTTAGTGGAAAATTTATCAATATTAAAAACAATCTGCTTGTTCTTTATAGATTTTTTGTAGTCATTTATATATATTTTTTCTGTGAAAAAGCGATATTTATTTATTTTGTTTTCTTTTTTTATTTTTTCAACTTGTTTTTCTAACAACAAACACAAAAAAGAACCAGAACTTCTAAAAATTTTTAAGGAAGCTTACCCTCAAATTGATTTTAAAAGTGAATATGATTCAAATCTAAATGATTGGAAAATCATCATCACAGCGAATAACAAAAGTGAGATTTTATATTGGGCAGATGGAAAATTTTTGCCAGTTGATGAACTTAAAAACAAAGATTTATATTCACCATTTTTGTACAATTATCCAAAAGAGATTCCAAATCCTCAAAATTTTACAGAAGAAGATATTACGCGAATTAAAGAATTTTCAAATCCTAAAAACAGAACTGAAGGAAAAGGAACTCCTCAATTTTTATACAATCTGATTTACAATGTGGAAACACGAGTTTCAACAGAATCACACATAAAAAGACATTCATTTTTGGGTAAAAACACAAATGCCCACGAAATGATTCATGAAAAACTAGATTTAGTTCAGGCCGATATTTTGAATGCTGCAAAAAAAGATACTGAAACTAAGGAATTTTTAGAAAAATTATTGAGTGCAGATTCATACGCGTGGCGTGTTATTAGTGATTCAGGAAATCGTTCTTTTCATAGTATGGGACTTGCAATTGATGTTTTGCCAAAAGGATGGGGACAAAAAAATCTTTATTGGGCGTGGCGACGTGATATTGACCCGGACAATTGGATGAAACTTCCTCTTGAGCGACGATGGATGCCGCCCCAAAAAGTAATTGAAATATTTGAAAAACACGGTTTTATCTGGGGCGGAAAATGGATTATTTGGGACAACATGCATTTTGAATATCGTCCCGAAGTTGTAATATATAATAGAAAGAAATACTAAATTATTCGTCTTCCACAATTATTGGAAAACCATCTTTGTATTCTTTTATGATGTAAGGCTCTTTTCTTCCTTGTGCAAAAATTTTTGTTGCTAATTCTGTTTTTACAAATGCCCGAATTTCTTCTAAAGGAAGTTTATTGATTGCGGGACAAGTTGGAGTTAATGCAATGACCAATTTTTCTTGTTTTTTCATCAATCGGAATGGCCAAATACTGCAATCAAACGGTTTTTCATCTTTTGACAAAATACAACCGTTGTTTGTATCTAGAAAATAACATTTTGCTTCTTCGTTTTGATCGTGAGTTTTATATGAATTATCTAAATCAATTGTAAAAACATCATCTTTTATAAGTTTAAATTTAGAAAATGGATATTTATTTTGTAATAAGTTTTTTTGTTGCAAGCTAAACAATGGAGTTTCCCACAAACTTTGTCTTTTAAAGCTGCAGCAGAATTTACAATTTTTACATGTCTCTTTTGAAAGAATTTTACTAAGCATAATCTGTATTATTATTTTTTAATCTTTTATTGTCAATTCTCTTAAATGATTTGTAAATAAAATCCAAATACGCTAAAATGAACTTATGTTTAAGAAAATTGTTATTTTATTTTTTATTCTTAGTTTATTCTTTATTTCGTGTAACCGTGATGAAATTAAAACAGATTCTACGCAAGATTATATTTTAAATATATCTGATGTAAATATCGATGAAACAATCTATGAAACAAAACAAAATTGGCACATTACAAATAAAAAAGTTTTAGTTTTGTTTGGTTATGATTTTAATTCACCACAGATTGTTCAAAATTTAACTTCTCTTTTGCAAGAAAAATTTGGACTTGCAGAAGACGGAGGTGGAGTTCTTCCTGTAACTTATCCAGACTCATTTAAGCATTCTCGTTATTATGTTTCAGAATTTACATCGATGCTTACAAATTCAGAAACAGATTTTGCAGGAGTTGTAATTCTTGGAGCGCCAGAAAAAACACACACAGTTTTATCACGATTGCAAGATTATTGGCAAGGCGATGTGCCTTTTCCCGTAATTGCGTTGTTTCCGCAAGATGATGTTTTGGGAATGGAAGCAAATTGTGATTTTGTAATAGATAAAGTTCGTGCAAATGAAGATTCAGAAGGAATTGTTCCAGAAGAACAAAATCAATTTATTTCGGAAGCGCCAGAAGTTCTTATTGAAACAATTTCTTACATTCAAAATATTGATTTTTCTTTTGAAAGAAATGATGATTTACAAAAACACGTTATTCAAATGTATCCAAATCGTAAAATTCATTATTTTATTGATCCAGAAACAGGTTTACCTTCTGTAAATCATTTTGTTTTGTACTAAAAAGGAATTTAATGATTACACTTATTCAGCAAAACAATCGATTAATTGGTTCTCTTGATGATATTCAAGCTTTATCTTGTAAAAAAAGCGCAAGAGTTCTTGTAATTTCTGATACACACGGAAATTATAAAACTTTTAAACGAATCATTACGGAATTTGGTAAAACTTGTGATGGACTAATTCTTTGTGGCGATTGTTACGCAGATATTACCGCTTTAATTTTGGAAGCACGGGCTGATTCAAATTTACAAGCATCAATTCCAAGTGTAATCGCTTTTGTACAAGGAAACGGCGACCCTTCAAGATATCCAATGGGTTTTACAATAAAAGCAGATTGCAAAGAAGAAGAAAAAGAATTTGATTTTTCTAAATCACTTTATTTTCCACAAAAACAGATTTTATGCGTAAATAATCACGATATTTTAATAACACACGGGCATAATGAACACATTTACAGCGGATTGGAACAACTATATTTTAAGGCGCAGGAAAATTTTTGCAAAGTAGTTTGTTATGGACACTCGCACTACCCTAGCAATGATTACAACAAAGACTGTACGTTGATTAATCCAGGAAGTTGTTCTTTGCCACGTGGCGGACAACCAGCTTCTTTTGCAATTTTAACTGCCGAAGACAAATTTGTGGACGTTGCTTTTATAAAAATAATGGAAAGTGGTTTTTCTTTATTTAATCCAGTTCGTTTTGCATAACTTAAAATTATTTTGTAAAACAACAATCGTGGCCCGGATAAACTTTTGTTCCGTTAGGAATTATTCTGTCTAATTTTGCAAGACTTGATTCGATTGTACGTTGGTTTCCACCATACATGTCAGTTCTTCCGCAAGTTCCGTAAAAAAGAGTGTCGCCAGAAATTAAAACACGTTTTTCTTCGTTGTACAAACAAATAGAACCTGGAGAATGGCCAGGAGTATGAATTACAATCCATTTTTTTAATTCTGAAGAAAGTTTTTCATCAGTTGATTGCACAAAAACGCTTAAATTGTTTTTGTCTTGTAACAAAATATCAGGATTTACAAATTGATTAAAAAAAGGAATCAAAGAAGACATTCCAAAGTTTTGCAAAATCGATTGATTCATTGGACCAAGTCCCGCTTGAATTTCAGAAGCTTCTTCTTTATGAATAGCAATTTTTGCATTTGAAAAAACTTCTTTTAATTCAAATAAACCTGTGATGTGGTCAAAATGTGAGTGAGTTAAAACAATTCCAATACATTCAAGATTGTTTGTTTTTAGAAAGTTCAAAAAAGAGAAAGAATCTCCAGAAATTGAACAAGCGGCAGGGTCTACAATAAAAACTTTATTATCACAAACAGGCACAATCAATGTGTTTACACTTAAAAGGCCTGTTTGTTTGATTTGGATTTCTGTCATTTAGACTATTCTGAATCTACAGATGAACCGAAAGAAGAAAATGGTTCTTTGTCAGAAGCTGCTTTTTCTGCTGCTGCGTATGCTGCTGCATCTTCTTGAGCCATTGATTCATCTTCGTAATATCCATCTGAATAATTGTCGTATTCTGTTTCTGAATCGAACGAAGTTTCATCTTCAGCTTTTGATTTTTGGTTAGAATAACTTACAACAAGTTTTCTTCCTCTGTAATCGTATCCGTTTAATTTATCAATTGCTGTTTGTGCATCTTCTGTGTAAAGCTGAACAAATGAATAATTTGCAAGAACTTTAATATCACCAATTCTATCTCTGTCAAAACCAGCAACTGCAACTAAAAGCCCAACTAAATCACGTGGATAAACGCGACGATTTTTTCCGATGCTTAAGAAAATTGAAGTTGCTTTATCTGCATCAATTTGAACTCTTTGATGTCTAACTCTTTCTTCTGTTTCTGTAGTTTCGGCTGAAGTATTTGTGAAAGATTTTTCTGGTTTTGTATTTGTTCTATAATCATTTCTAAAAGTTCTGTCGTTTCTTTTCTTAAATGAATTTTGTCTTGTAGAAGGTCTTCTGAATGAATGATAATGTTTTAAAGATTCTTTTAAAAGAAATGCTGTAACATATTTTCTCATTGAAAAAGGAACATTCTTTTTAAAAACTTTGATTAATTTTGTAAGAGTATCAATATCCTCTTCTGTTCTAATTTTGTTGATTGTGTTTTCTAAAAAATCAAATGCTTGTTCTTCGTTTACTTCAAAAAATCTGTTGTAACTCATTTTAGTTTTCTCCTATTTTAATTATAATTTTGAAACATACCCAGATTCTATTTTTTCAAAGCCCATACGATATAATAATGGCTGTAAAATTTCTGGTGTAATAATATTTGGTAAAATAATCCATCGCTTCCCATCTTTTTTTAATTTGGACAGACACATTGTTAATAATTCTGTGGCAATCCCTAAACCTCTAAATTGCTCAGGCACAAAAAAACTACTTAGTACCATTGTGTTTATGTGAGATTTAGATATGGGCGATGTTGTAATACATCCGGCAAATTCATCTGACAAACTACGACAAATAAATCCAACTTGTTCATTTGCATTTGCATTTTCAAATTGATTTTTCCATATTTCATAAAGTGCCGTTGTTATTTCTTCAGGTTGATTTTGCCCATCAAAATAAAATATTGCTTTAACGTGGTCAATTACTAAATCTTTATCTTGCTGTGAATCATAATTCAAAAAAGAAAAATCATCATAAACTAAACTTTCTTCTTGTGATTCAGGCATTTGATCTAGTTTTTCCAAACCCCATATTTCACGCAATTCGTTATACCAGTCGTTGATATAAGTTTTCATAACATTGTTTTTGTAAATATGCCATCTTTTTTCAACTTCCGGATACTTTTTTAACGCATTTCTAAAATTTCTAAATACCCCCCTTCCCGAATGCAAAATACTTAACAATTCTTCATGAGCGATTGGAGCGTGAAGAGTTTTTACAAATTCTTCACGTAATTCAAAACCATCCTCGCTAGTCCATTCAGGTAGTTCAAAAATTAATTCATTATCTACTTTAACATTTTCGTTTAATTCTATAAGTGAGTTTGATTGCGCATCAATTCCAAATGTTGAAATTTGATTTTCGAGCGCATTCTGAACATCATTGATTAAACTCTCTGTTAAAGTAAACATCATAAACTATTTCAACTCGTCTCTTTTTGTGATGATAGAACTGATTAAACCGTAATTTACAGCTTCAGATGCGTTTAACCAATAATCACGTTCTGTATCTTTAGATACTTGTTCAATTGGAGTGCCTGTTTCATCAGCAATAATTTTGTTTAATTTTGCACGTGTTTTTTCCATTTCTTTTGCATGAATTTCAATATCTGTAGCAACACCTTTCATTCCGCTCATTGGTTGGTGAATAAGATAGTTGCTGTTTGGAAGACCTAAACGTCTTTCTTTTGGAACAGCAAGCAAAATTAAAGTTGCAGCACTTGCAATCAATCCCATTCCAATCAAAACAACTGGAGCTTTAATAAATCTAATCATATCAAAAATAGCAAAACCAGCATCAACGTCTCCACCTGGAGAATCAATGTACATGTAAATTGTTTTTTCGCAGTCATCAGCTTCTAAAACGAGCAATTGGCTTACGATTTTTTCTGCCAAATCTTTGTTAATTTCGCCAGATAAAATAATTTGTCTTGTTTTTAAGAATTTTTCTGTTACAGATTCTGGCATTTTTGGTGAAGATTTTTCTTCTTCGTCTTTGTTCATAAAAGGTGAATCAAAAATACTTTTCATTTTTCCCTCAAAAAAATAATTATCTATCTATAATAATAGTGAATATAAGGGCAATTTTCAAGAAAATATTTAGTTTCTTTTTTCGAAAACGATTTCGCTTGCGAAATTCAAAAATCCATTTTATCATCATAAATGTGTTTGGAGGAAAAATTTGATAACGCTTAAAGATATTGCAAAAGAATGTGGAGTTTCATTTTCTACCGTAAGTAAAGCATTAAAAGACAGTTCTGAAATCAGCAAAGAAACAATTGATTGTATAAAAAAGAAAGCCGAAGAAATGGGCTATCATCCAAATATTGCGGCAAGAACTTTAAGAACAAACAGAACTTACGATTTGGGCGTTATTTTTGAAGATAAAACAGGAAGCAGACTTCAACACCAATATTTTGCAAAAATTTTAAGCGGATTGCAGGAAGTTGCCCAAACAAAAGGATACGACATCACTTTTACAGGCTCGGCGTTAAACAAAAATTATGATTATTACACACACGCAATCGGAAGAAATTTTGACGGGGTTGCAATTCTTTCGGCAGACTTTGAAAACGAAGGAATAAAACGACTTTTAAAAAGCGACATTCCAACAGTAACTTTGGACTATATTTTTGATAAAAATCACACCGCAATCATCAGCGATAACAACGTAGGAATGAAAGAATTAATTGAGTATGTAATTCAGCAAGGACACAAGAAAATTGCGATGATTCACGGAGAAGAAACTTTAGTAACAAAGGAACGAAAAAAGATTTTTTTAGAAACAACAAAAGCCCACGGAATTCATATTCCTGATGAATATTTTGCACAAGGACTTTATCACGACCCAATTACAAGTTCCGAAGCAACAAATATTTTGCTTTCGTTACCAAATCCTCCAACTTGTATTTTCTTTCCTGATGATTATTCGGCACTTGGAGGAATAAAAGTAATCAATTCAAAAAATTTAACAATCGGAAAAGATATTAGCATTGTTGGTTACGACGGAATTATGCTCACATCTATGTTGCTTCCTCCACTTACAACTTATGAACAAGACGGTGAAAAAATTGGAAAATTGATTGGTAAAGAATTGATAAAAAATATTGAACAAAGAAATGAATATGAAAATAAAAATTTTTTAGTTTCAGGTCGAATTCTTTACGGAGGAAGCGTTGCAAAAATTGATGAAAAATAAGTTTTTAGTTGGAATTTTCATTTTTCTTTCTATTAATGTGTCGCTTTCTGCGCTTTCTTTATACAAAAATGATGTAACAGCTTCGTTTTATGCAGAAAAATTTCACGGAAAAAGAACATCGAACGGTGAAATCTTCAACATGAATGATTTGACTTGCGCACATAAATCTTTACCTTTTAACACAATTTTAAAAGTGACAAATTTGAGTAACGGAAAAACGGTACAAGTTCGGGTGAATGATAGAGGACCTTTTGTTGCAGGAAGAGAAATTGATTTATCCAAAGCTGCAGCAAAAAAA
>SUWN01000042.1 GCA_015061465.1 Treponema bryantii
ATTGCGGCATTACTCCAATTTGGCTCGTAATGAAACATGTGATTTTCTATTAAATGAGTTACATAATCAATTTCAGCATTACTGAATTTTAATTTTATCATAAGATTTTTTGCAATTTTTGCTGAATATCGTTCGTGATTAAAAAAATTAAAAATCTGTAAATCATTTTCTACTTTTTTTGTTAGAGCGTCAGGTTTTCCGCAATCGTGTAAAAAAGCGGCGAGTCTGATTAAAGGTTTTGTTTCTGGCGCTCCGTCACACGCATAAATGTTGTGGTCCATTACATCAAATATGTGATAGCCTCTGTCATCTTTTTGAATACATCCGCGGCAATTCATAATTTCTGGCAGAAGAAGATTCATCACGCCAGTTTCTTCCAAAAGTTTTAAGCCAACAGAAGGTTTTTTAGAAGCCATAATTTTCATAAATTCGTCTCTGAATCGTTCTACAGAAACTGATGTGATTTTTTTATGAATTTCTTCTTTGAAGATTTCTAAATATGTATACTTTTCTATACTAAAACCTAATTTTGAAGCAAATCTAATTGCTCTAATTGGTCTTAAACCGTCTTCCATAAATCTTTCGTTGGGTTTTCCAACAGTTCTGATGAGTTTTCGTTTAATGTCTTTTTTTCCACCGTATGGATCAACAATTTTTCCGTCTTTTAAATTTGCAGCAATTGCATTCATCGTAAAATCGCGCCGACTCAAATCTTCTTCAATTCGCCCCGCATATTCAACTTTGTCAGGATGTCTTCCGTCAGAATAATCGCTTTCTGTTCTAAAAGTTGTAACTTCAATTTCTTGATTCATAAAATGAACAGTTACCGTTCCGTGTTCAATTCCTGTTGGAATAACGCGTTTGAACATTTTCATAACTTCTTCTGGTTTTGCGTTCGTTGTTACATCCCAATCCGAAGCTTCTTTTCCTAACAAAACATCTCTTACAGCGCCACCAACTAAATATGCTTCAAAACCATTTTTTTCAAAAATAGAATTCAATTTTTTTAGAGTAGTGGGAATATTTATTTTATTTTTAAAGAACATAAATTAAAACCTTAAATTCCTAACGATAATTGTTTTACAAAAATAGAAAAAATTAAGATGATTATACCAAAAATCAATGTAAAAATATCCCATAAAATATTTTTTATTTGATTATTTTTTGATTTTTCCAAAAAGATTAAAACCGTATTTTCTATCAAACTAATAATTGCCATTACAGTCATAGAAACTGAACAAACTGACAAAACTGTAAGAAGCAAAATTTGTGATTTATCCAAAAAGTTTTGATAATTTCCCATTATGTATAAAATTATTAAAACAATACAAAAAACAAAAAAAACATTAATAAAAAAATTTGTTAATTTATATAAAATTTTGTAAGGAGAATTAATATTTTTATTATTTTTTTTTCTTTCTTTCATATCTTGAAGTAATTACTTTATAATAGATATAATACAAAGGAAATTGGAATAAGTCTATGAAGAAAATAATTAGTTTTTTTATTCTTTTAATCTTTTTTGGCGCAGTTTTTTTTATTGGCTGGACTCAAATTAAAGTAAAACCTGATTCTTACGCAATCGTAATTTCCAAAACTTCGGGCGTAAATCCTAATCCTGTTATTCCTGGGGAATTTAGTTGGCACTGGCAATTTTTAATTCCAACGAATGCTGAACTAAAAATATTTTCTATAAATCCAGTAAATGCAAAAAAAACAATTTCTGGTTCAGTAACAAATCCAAATTCTATTCAAAATATTGATTATAGTTTTGATTTTGCAATTTCTCTTACAGTTTCTCCTCAAACTTTAATCCAACTTTACAATCAAAATCAAATTTCTTCACAACAAACTTTAGATGAATATTTACAAAATATTGCAACATCAATTGCGCAAATGTCAGCAGATTACATCATAAACAAAATAAAAACCGATGAAAATTTTTCTATGGAAAAACTAACTCGCAACGAAATTGTTCGTTCCATTCAATATCAGCAAAAATATCCTTTTGTTGATTTAATGGTTTTATCTGTAGAAAATTACAAAATTCCAGATTACAAAGCGTACATGAATTATAAAAATGATTTTGTTATTCCAGAAGTAACAAACCAAGAAACTACCAACGAATAAAGGAGCATTTTTTATATGAATCTTTGGATTGCAAGTATGGAGTGTGCCGGAATTGTAGAAGCGGGCGGTGTAAAAAATGTAACTTTAGCATTGTGCAAAGAATTTTCAAAATTAAAACACAATGTTACTCTTTTTATTCCAATTTTTAAATGTAACAGTTGGGATTTAATAACTGATTATCAAGAAAATATTATAAATGAAGTTCCGCTTTATTTGTGCGGAAAAACCGAATACGTTAATTTTTGTAAAGCAAAATGTTCTGACGGAAATTTCAACATTGTTTTTGTAAATCATCCCTGTTTTTCTGAAAAAGAAGCAATTTACACTTACACACAAAATGAACAAAATAAAAATCCAGAATTTATAAAAGGCCACGGTCATAAAGATTCTCTTTTTATGAATACGATTTTTGCAAAATCAGTTTGTGATTACGGAAAATTTGTCGCTTCTTCTGATTTACCATCAATTATTCATTGTCAGGATGCTTCTACAGCAATAATTCCGGCTTTTGTGAATCAAAATCCTATTTATTCTGCAACAAAATCAGTTGTTACAATTCATAACGCAGGCCCAGCATATCATCATAATTTTTCAAGTATTGGAGAAGCTGCGTGGTACACAAATCTTCCTACAGATTTACTTTCTAGCTCGCTAAACAATTATAAAGTAGAACCGTTTTTGATTGCATCATCTTGTGGCGCATATTTAACAACTGTTTCTACCGAATATGCAAATGAACTAAAAAATCCTAAATATTTTGAACAAACTGAAGGACTTTCTCAAATATTTTACAACCGAAATATTCAAATTAAAGGAATTACAAACGGAATTGAATATGAACGTTACAATCCACAAAAAAAAGAATGCTCACATTTACCTTTTGAATATTCACCACAAGAAGGAATTTTGGACGGAAAATACAAATGCCGCGAACATTTTATAAATGAACTTTTGCAAAATAAATCTTTTGAAGGAATTACAACTTACGGAAAAATTGATTCAGATTTCCACTCAGACGGAATTTTTATTTCTTATCACGGAAGAATTACAAGTCAAAAAGGAATTGAATTATTAATTGATTCCATTCCACCTATTTTAGAAAACTTTAATAACGTAAAATTTTTTATTGCTGGACAAGGTGAAGTTTCTTTAGAAAATAAATTGATTGAATTGTGTTCTTTATATCCAAATCAAGTTTTATTTTTTAATGGTTATAATAAATATGTTGCAAGAATTGTAAATGCAATTTGTGATTTTATTGTTTTACCAAGTTATTTTGAACCTTGTGGATTAGAAGATTTTATTGCTCAAATTTATGGAACAATTCCTATTGCTCATGCAACTGGCGGATTAAATAAAATTGTAGATAATAAATCAGGTTTTTTATACAAAACAAATACAAAAGGTCATTTGATTGCAAAACTTTCAGAAGTAATCACATTAAAAATTTGTAAACCAAATGAAATTATAAAAATGATAAAATTTGCTTCAAAATATGTACAAGAAAATTACGACTGGAGTAGTGTAATAAAAAATGAATATTTAACTTTTTTTGAAGAAATTTTAAAAAAAATCTAAAACAGCTATTGACTATTTTTTTAATAAAATATAATATAAAACTCGTTCAGCACACAAAAGTTGAACACCATTCGCTGCCATAGCTCAGCTGGTAGAGCACGTGATTTGTAATCTCGGGGTCGTGGGTCCGAATCCTACTGGCAGCTTAAATGGGGAGTTCGCATAGCGGCAATTGCAAGGGACTGTAAATCCCTCGGGTTTCCCTCCGTAGGTTCGAGTCCTACACTCCCCAGTAGAACTTAAGAGTTAGATTTCTAACTCTTTTTTTTTGCCCAAATTCCTTTCTTATATTTTATTCACCTTTGACAAATCTACTTATTTTCTTTAAATTGTTTATATAAAATTAATTCTATAAAGAGGGTTCATAATGTTAATTAGATTTTGGGGAGTAAGAGGGTCTTTACCAACTCCGTTGTCTTCACAACAAATTCAATCTAAAATTATGGCCGCAATTCAAAGAATAACTCCCGACGATATTGTAAACGAAGATGCCCGTGCTAAATTTATTTCAAGTTTACCATCATGGATTTTTGGAACAACGGGCGGAAATACACCTTGTGTTCAAGTAAAAGTTGATGATACAGAATTAATTTTTGATGCAGGAACCGGAATCAGAGTTTTAGGAAAATCACAATTTTTACCAGAAGATAATCATTACAATCTGTTTTTTTCACATTTTCATTGGGACCACATTCAAGGTTTGCCTTTTTTTGATCCCGCATATAATCCAAAATCATCTTTTGATGTTTATTCTCCAAATGAAAACGCAAAAGAATATTTACAAAAACAAATGAATCAACCTTATTATCCAGTTCCATTTGAAACTTTTACAAAGAATTTTAATTTTCACACAATAGATGAAGGTGAGCCATTCAATTTGGGAAATGCAAAAATTATTTGCTGTAAAATGTCCCATCCAGGTTCGTCTTTTAGTTACGCTGTTATTCAGGATGATAAAAAATTTGTTTATGCAACTGATGTGGAATTAAAATCAAAACAATTTTCTGATTCAGAAAAAGAAATTGCAGTTTTTAAAGATGCAGATTGTATAGTTTTAGATTCGCAATATACAGTTGAAGAAGCGTTCCGTAAAGAAAATTGGGGACATTCAGCTTTTTGTTACGCAATTGATTTTGCAATTCATTACAATATAAAAAATATTTATCTATTTCATCACGAACCAACTTACGATGACAAAAAACTTGATTCAATGTTACAAGCTGCTAGATGGTATGCTCAATACATTGAACATTCTGATATAAAAATCCATCTTGCAAAGGAAGACTCTGAAGTAATTTTATGAAATCAAAAAAAATATTTTTAACTTTTCTAATTTCGACAATCTCAATTATTTTTATTGTGTTTTTGTCTGCGTTTATTTTTGTAAAAACACAAATTAAGCCTATTTCATCTTTACAAGAAGAAACTCCAGTTCAATTTGAAATTTCGTATGGTGAATCTACAAAAAAAATTGCAACAAATCTTCAAAACAAAAATTTAATTAAAAACGCAGATTTGTTTTATTATTTTGTTCGTTATCCTAAATTGTTTGATATTTTTCAAAAATCGGATTTACAAAAAGAAAATTTTGTTCTAAAAAGTGGAACTTATTATTTATCTTCAAATATGAGTTATTCACAAATTATAAAAGAATTATCTTCTGGACAACAGGAATTTATTAAAATTGCAATTCCAGAGGGGCACACGGTTTCTAAAATTGCACGACTTTTGGAACAAAATCAAATTTGTAAAGCTCAAGATTTTATTAATATTTGTATTGATCAGAATTTTTTGCAAGAAAACAATATTTCTTCTCTTTCTGCAGAAGGTTATCTTTTTCCAGATACATATTTCTTAAATAAAAATATGGATTCAAAAGTTGTTGCTCAATTAATGATTAAAAATTTCTTTAAGCAAATTAGTACAATTCCTCAAATGCAAAATAAAACTCCTGAAGAATTAGACCAAATTGTAATTCTTGCTTCCATTGTAGAAAAAGAATATCGTCTTGCAAATGAGGCACCTTTAATTGCAAGTGTTTTTAAAAACAGATTAAAACAAAATATTGGTTTGTATTCTTGTGCAACATTAGTTTATATTATTACAGAAATTAACGGAGAACCTCATCCCGATAGAATTTTGATTGAAGATACAAAAATTGATAATCCTTATAACACATATAAATGGGCAGGATTAACTCCTGGTGCAATTTCAAATCCAGGTTTAATTGCTTTAAAAGCGGCTGCAAATCCACCAAAAACAAATTATTATTTTTTCCAAGTTGTTGATGTAGAAGAAGGACGCCATGTTTTTACTTCAACCTTTGAAGAACATAAATCAAATCATACAAATTATATTAATAAATAATCAGGAAGATTGATGGCAGGTTTTATTTCAAAAGAAACAATTGAATTGGTAAACAGCACAACAGATATTATTTCTTTAGTTGGCGATTATACAAAATTAGAACGTCGCACTGGAAATGATTGGTGGGGATGTTGTCCATTTCACAATGAAAAATCTGCTTCTTTTCATGTTGATGGTGATAAAAAATTCTATTATTGCTTTGGATGTCACGCTTCAGGAAATGCAATTTCTTTTGTAATGGAAATGGAAAAGGTTGATTTTTCTAATGCTGTTGAATCTTTGGCAAAAAAAGGCGGAATCCAAATCAAATACGAAAATGGATATAAACCTGAAGAAAAAAAAGTTGATAATTCTGCCGACCAATATATTGAATTGTACGACAGAGTTGCTTCTAGTTTTCATTATATTTTAACTCAAACTGACCAAGGAAAAGACGCATTAAAATATATTACAGAACGTGGTCTTACAAAAGAAACAATTGAAAAATTCAAACTTGGATATTCTCCTTCTGATAGAAAATGGCTCAAAAATTTCTTAAAACAAAAAAACTTCACTGATGAATTTTTAAACAATTCAGGACTTTTTAGCAAAAATTATAAAGATATTGCTTTTTTTTCAGATAGATTAATGTTTCCTATTTACAACAGAAAAGGACAAACGGTAGCTTTTGGTGGAAGAATTATTCATCCTCAAGGACCAGAAGATAGAAAATATTTAAATTCTGGCGATTTAATTCAATATAAAAAACGCGAAACTTTATACGCGTTTAATTTTGCAAAAAAATCAATTCGCGAAAATAAAAAAGTTATTTTTTGCGAAGGCTACATGGATTGTATTGCTTATCATCAATGTGGAATTGAATACGCTGTTGCTCCTTTAGGAACTGCACTTACAGAAGAACAAGTAAATATGGTCAGAGGATTTGCTGACACAGTTTTGTTGTCTTTTGATTCTGACAGTGCTGGTAAAAATGCAACTTACAAAGCAATTTTGATGTGTAGAAAAAATAATTTAACTGTAAAAGTAATTCGTCTAAAAGGTGCAAAAGATCCTGCCGAAATTATGCTCAAATATGGAAAAGAAAACTTGACATCTCAAGTAAATGGTGCTATATTGGATAGCGACTATCTTTTGAATATTCTGAGCGAAGTATATCAGACGGATACACCAGAAGGAAAAACTAAAGCTGCTCTAGCTTTTTTTCCATATATTGACTCGTTACAGACTGACATTCAGAAAGAGTCGTGCTTGGACCAATTAAGCCAGGCATTTAATCTAAAACCGGAGGCAGTAAAGAGAGATTTTTTAAATCGGAATCAAGCCCGAGAACGTATAAGCAGCCGGCAAAATCAAAATCAAACAGAAAAATCAAAACAAATTAATCTTAATGCAGAATTAAGAGGTTTAATCGCTGTTATTACCGACATGGATAAATTTTCCATTTTACGTTCATCATTAAATGAATCTGATTTTTCAAATCCTGATGCCAAACAGTTATTCACAATTTTAGAAGAATGTTTTTCAAGAAAAACTTTTTCTTTTCCAGACATATTAGCAGCATGTAATGATTCCTCGTTAGTAGAAATAATTACAAGTGCAATTTCATCTGGTGTTTATCAAAATATTGATATAGAGATTGTTGCAAAAGATACAATCAAGTTTGTAAAAAGAACACAAATTGATAAACGCAAAAATGAAATTTTAAAAGAACTTAGAGAATGTGATTTAGGAACAGAAGAAGGAAACTTGAAAATGAACGCTCTTTTAAAAGAAAAACTTGAACTTGATAAACAGGTTCAAACTTTATAAAAATAGGGTGATTAATTCTTATGGAAGAAACAAACAATCCAATTGTAGAAAAACTCCTTGATTTTGCAAAAAACAAGTCTTATTTAACTTGGGATGAAGTTACAGAATTTCTTGGACAAGATTTTGTAAATTCACCAGAAATGGAATCTATCATAAAAATTTTAAACGAAAAAAATATTCAATTAATCGAACCTTCAATTATTCAACCAGATGATGTTCCAGAAGATGATGATGTTGGAATGGATGATGAAGACGAAGATAGCATTATGCTTGATCAAGATGATGATGTATCTTCTGACGATGAAAGTGAAGTTGCCGAAATTGAAAGTGCAGAAAAAAATCTTGCCCTTGAAGCTAGCAAAAATAGACTTGTAAATAGTGATAAAGATTCAAATATTGATGATCCAATCCGTTTGTATTTGAGAGACATTGGTAAAGAAAATCTTTTAAGTGCAGAAGATGAAGTTACTTTGTCTAAAACAATGGAAGATGGAAATATAATCATCAAAAATGTAATTAAAAATTCAGGAATTATGATTCCAGAATTTTTTCATATTGCACAAAAAGCTTTTACCAGAATTGATATTCATGAATCTGGAAAAACAAGAAAAGAAATTACAGAAGAAATTGCTGATAAACGTCGCTTAAAAAATGCTTATGGTGAACACATAAAACCAGTTCTTGCAGAAATGAAACAATATATGGCATTAAAAAAGCAACTTTTTGAAACAGAACAAGCAAGTTCAATTTTTGATAATCCAGAATTACAGGCTTTAAGAGAAAAAATTCAACCTGAATTACAAAAAATTGATATTCAAACAGAAGAATTAGATAAATTCACACAAAAATATCGTGAAGCAACATTAAAAATCAGCGAATATCACGATAAACAAGAAAAGAAAATGAAAGAATTGAGAATTTCTAATCCTTCAGAATTAAGAAATTTGGGTAGAAAAATTTCTATTCGTTCACAAGCTGTAAAACTTGAACAAGAATTGAATATGAGTGCAGATGAGATTCGTGAAATCTATACTCAAATCCAAAAAATTGATAGAAAACTTCACAAACTTGAATACGAATTTGAAAACAACGTTGATGAAATCTTAAAGATGGCTAAATCTATTGAAGATGGTCGTATTATGATGGAAAGAGCAAAAAATCGTCTTATTAATGCAAACTTAAGACTTGTTGTTTCTATCGCAAAAAAATACACAAATAGAGGGCTCCATTTCTTTGATTTAGTTCAAGAAGGTAATATCGGTTTAATCAAAGCTGTAGAAAAATTTGAATATCGTAAAGGTTTTAAATTTTCAACTTATGCAACTTGGTGGATTAGACAGGCAATCACAAGAAGTATTTCTGACCAAGCAAGAACAATTCGTGTTCCTGTTCATATGATTGAACAAATCAACAAGGTTGTTAGAGAATCTAGACAGTTGTTGCAAAAATTGGGTAGAGAACCAACTGACGAAGAAATTGCAGAACAGTTAGGTTGGCCAGTAAATCGTGTCAAACAAGTAAAAAGTGTTTCTAGAGAACCAATTTCACTTGAAACTCCTATTGGTGAAGAAGAAGATTCTTCTTTGGGAGACTTCATTGAAGATAAAGAAGTTGAAAATCCAGCAGTTCAAACAGCATTTACTTTATTGCAAGAACAATTACGTTCTGTATTAAATACTTTACCTCCACGTGAACAAGAAGTATTAAAAATGCGTTTTGGTTTGGAAGATGGATATTCACTTACTCTTGAAGAAGTTGGTTTGTATTTTGATGTAACAAGGGAACGTATTCGTCAGATTGAAGCAAAAGCATTAAGAAGATTAAGACATCCTCGTCGTGCAAACGGACTTCGTGATTACATTGAGATGTAATATAGACTAAACTTACGATTTATTATATATTTTTATATATTTTTACAGGGGAAAAAATGGTTACTGCAGACATTTTCGAAAAATTAAAAGAATTACAAGATGTGCTTGTTCAAAAATATGAATTAGAAGCAAAAGTTGAAGAAGCACCAAAACAACTTAGTGCTCAAGATGAACTTCTTGCTCGTCTTAAAAAAGAATACATCGCTAAAAATACAAATTACGAATCTGTAAAAGAAAAAGTTTTAGCTTTACGTTTTGATTTGGACCAAGCTGTTAAATTACGTGAAGATGGTGAAAAAGGCATGGAAAATGTTGAAACTCACCGTGAATATGAAGCTCTTGGAAAACAAATTGCAGAAGCTACTGATAAAGAAAATGAAGTAAGAAAAGAACTTCAAAAAGAAGAAAAAATTCTTGCTGAATTAAATGAAACATTAAAAATGAATGAAGAAATGATTAAAGCTCAAGAAAATGAACTTTCAGAAAGCAAACAGAGCCTTGATCAACAAATTCAAGAATACAATGCTCAATTGAGTGAATTAAAAACAAAAGAAGACCAAATTACTCCAGAATTACCACAGGAAATTATTTTTAAATTTGAACGTATCATTCAACGTAATTCAGAAGGTATTGTTTCTGTAAAAAATGGAGTTTGTACAGGTTGTCACATGATTCTTCCTGCTCAATTTGCTAACACAGTAAGAGAAGGTGAAGAAATCCTTTTCTGTCCATACTGTAGTAGAATTTTGTTCTACGAAGATTCAGAAGAAGCAGCTGAAGATTACTTCAAAATTGACGATAACTTTGACGATGTTTTTGATGATGAAACAGACGAAGAAGGCTACGATGATGATGAAGAAAGAGAAGATGACTACTATGGTAGCGATGATGATTCAGATTTAGACGACGAATCAGAAGATGATGAAGATTCTGATGACGACGAAGATTCTGAAGATTAATTTTGTACAGATGGGATATAACCGCGTTGTTATATCCTGATGATAGAATATAATAATGAGCTAAAGTCCGGGCTCCTTCGGAATAAATGCCGGGTAATAACCGGGCAATAAAAAGTAGTTACATAAATATTCTAAATACTAATGAAAATTAAAGATTTAGAAAAACTTGTATAGCCTTTTTATTGACAGATAGTGCAACAGAAATTGTACCGCCTATTTTGTGTAGGTAAGGGTGAAAAGGTGGTGTAAGAGACTACCGCAAATATGGTAACATATTTGGCTTGAAAACCTCATTTGGAGCAAGATTAAGCAGCAGTTTATGCAATTCCGAGCAATACTGCGGGTAAATCGCTAAAGTTGTAGGGCAATCTACAACTCGGATAGATGGTTATAAAAATCTTTTAGATTTTGGCAGAACCCGGCTTACCGTCCCATCTGTTTTTTTGACGATAATGAACAATAAATTTATAAATAGAGACATTACAAAAAGACAGAATTTCATTTTTAAGAAAATCTTACGTTTGCTATTAATTTTTGTTATTTTGGGTGGCGTAGGTTTTCTTTCTTTTTATTTTATTAACAAAAATCTTGAAAATAAAATTACTCTAAAAACAATCAAATCAAGTTGGGAATCTTATGATTATCAAGCTGTGTACGAAAATGGAAAAGCTTTTTTACAAGAAAATCCATTTAATAATACAGCTTTAACTTATTACAGTTATGCTTGTTTTTATTTAGCAGTTGCGCAAAATGATACTTCTCTTGCCGAAAATTATTTAGATGAATGTATAAATAATTTAAGAATTGCAATGTACGATGCTTCTTCATCACTTTTACCACAGCTTCAGTATATGTTAGGAAAAGCATATTTTTATAAAAATACAGTTTCTACATATTATTATTCAGATTTGTCTATAAAATATTTGAATTTAGCAAAAGAAAATGGTTATAAAGCAGATGATATTCCTGAATATTTGGGATTAAGTTACGCCGCTTTAGGAATGCCAATGGAAAGTATTTCTGCATTCTCTGAAGCTTTATTAATTCGAGAATCAGATACTTTGTTATTTTCTATTGCAGAACAATATTATAAAGCAAAGCAAAATAATGCATCAAAACAGTATTTGTTTAGAGTAATTCAAAATAATCAAGATGATGAATTAGTTCAAAAAAGTAGAATCTTACTTGGAAATATTTATTTAGAAGAAAAAGATTTTGAAAATGCAGAAAAAGAATTTAATAATGTTTTATTAATTAATAAAAATTCTGCTGACGCACATTATGGAATTGGTGTAATATATGAACAACAAGGAAATATTGCAAAAGCACGTGCTGAATGGAGAAGTGCGTTAAAAATACAAGTAAATCATCCTGGCGCATTAAAAAAATTGTCAGATAAATAATTAAGTGATTTATTTATATTTGATTTTGCTTTATAATATAGAGAGATTTTTTAATTAAAAATCGGGAGGATAAAAATAAATGGGATTTTTTGATAAATTATCAACTGATATTGGTATAGATTTAGGAACTTGTAATACTCTTATTTATGTTAAAGAACAAGGAATTATTGTTGATGAACCTTCTGTTGTTGCTGTAGAAAAAGGAACAAAAAGAATTGTTGCTGTTGGTTCAGAAGCTAAAAGAATGCTTGATAAAACACCTGGAAATATTGTTGCTATCAGACCTTTAGCAGACGGTGTTATTGCTGATATTGAAAGCACAGAAAAAATGATTAAATATTTTATTTCTAAAATATTAAAACGTGGTCAATTATTTAAATCAATCAGAATGAAAATAGGTATCCCTTCTTGTATTACCGATGTTGAAAAACGTGCTGTAATTGAAGCTGCATTAAAAGCTGGTGCAAAAGAAGTTGAAGTTATTGAAGAATCTTTGGCCGCTGCAATTGGTGCTAAAATCCCAATTTTTGAACCAGCAGGTCATATGGTTTGTGATATTGGTGGTGGTACAACTGAAGTTTCTGTAATTTCACTTGGTGGAATGGTTGTTACTCATTCTATCCGTGTTGGTGGGGATAAATTTGATGAAGCAATCGTAAAACACGCAAAAAGTGTTCACAACTTAATTATTGGTCGTCCAACAGCAGAAAGATTAAAGATTCAAATAGGTAATGCAGCTCCTGAAAAAACAATTGAAAAAATGGAATTAAAAGGAACTGATGCAATTACTGGTTTACCACGTCGTCTTGAAATTGATAGCGTTGAAATTAGAGAAGCATTAAAAGATCCTGTTACAAAAATCGTAGAAGAAATTAAGACTGTTTTGGGATTAACTCCTCCAGAATTGGCTTCTGACATTGTAGAAAGAGGTATTGTAATGACAGGTGGTGGTTCTATGCTTAGAGAATTACCTAGATTGATTTCTAAAGAAACTGGTGTTCCTGTTATTTTGGTTGAAAAACCTCTTGAATGTGTTGCTTTAGGTGCGGGAGAAGCTTTCGGATTATTCAAAAATATGTCATCTGAAAGATCTATTTACAATAGCTTAAACGACTAGAATTATGGCAGAAAGAAATCGTTTTTCTTTTCGATTTAAAATCTCTGAATTCTTTTTAATTTTGTTAATCCTCATTTCTGGAACTATGTTAAGTTTTAGTTCCGGAGGTTTTGTTTTAAATTTTAAAAAGATTGGTTTTTCTGTTATTTCTTCTATAGAAAAAGGTTCTAGTTATGTAGTGAATGGTGTTAAATCCGGATTTTCTGCTGTAAAAGAATTAAGACAACTTAAAAAAGAATATAATGAACTCGTTGTAAAATTGGAAAACTATGAACAAATGCAACGTTCAAACGCAGATATTCGAAAAGAAAACGAAAGATTAAAAGAACAATTAGGTTTTGCAACTTCTCTTGTAGAAAAAAATATTCCTGCTCAAATTATTTCTAGAAATTTAGACAATGCTTATTCTTATATTACAATTGATAAAGGAAGTGTTCACGGAATTAAGAAAAATATGCCTGTGTTAGCGTTCCAAAATGGAAATAAAGGTTTAGTTGGAAAAATCATTCAAGTTGGAACTTTTACAAGTCAAGTTATTCCTATTTACAATATTGATAATATTGTTTCGGCACGTATTCAAAATTCACGAGATTTGGGATTAGTAAAAGGGCTTGGAAGCCAAGACCAACCTTTAGTTTTGGAATATATTAGAAAACGTGTTGTTGATGAATTAAGTTTTGGTGATGTAATTGTAACATCAGGAGAAAATAATAACTATATGAAAGATATTCCAATTGGAACAATTTCAAAAATTACGGTTCTTGATTACAATTCTTCGCTAAAAATTGAATTAACTCCGATGATTGATTTTGCAAGATTGGAAAATGTTGTAGTTGTAAATCAAGTTGAATTAAATGATAGAAAATAAGGTGTAAATTATGGCAAAATCATATATTATCAGTACGTTATTTTTGTTAGGTTTAGTAATAATTGAATCATCTATTTTATCAAATATTTCATTTTTTATTGTAGTTCCTGATTTGATTTTAATTGCTGTAATTTATTTGTCTTTATTAAATGGAAAAACTTACGGTGAAATATCAGGTTTTAGTTCAGGATTCTTTTTAGATTTAATTACGGGTGTTCCTCTTGGATTCAACTGTATTTATAGAACAATTATTGGTTATTTGTTTGGGCTTTTTTCTGAATCTGTAATTATTTCTGGTATTATAATGCCAGTTTTAAGTGTAAGTATTGGAACAATTTTAAAAAGAGTTCTTGTGATTTTAATTTCGTTTTTATTTCCTAAACTTAATTTATATATTTATGGATTTATTTCGCAAGAATTTTTGTTTGAATTCATAATCAATATTTTATTAGCTCCATTTATTTTTAAATTTTTAGGATTTTTTAAGAAATCATTAAGTATAAAAGATCCAAAGGATATGATTGATAATGTTAAATAATTCTAATGACGTAAAGTTATCAACTCAAACTAAAGTTTTTTTTCTGTTAATTTTTTTGTTGATTTGTGTGTTTTCATATATTTTTAGATTATATTCAATGCAAATCATCAACGGTGAACATTATAAAACTCAATCAAAAACACTTTCTAGCCAAGTAAATATTATTCCAGCCCAACGTGGTGAAATTTTTGACAGAAAGGCTTTGTATCCAATTGTTGTAAATTCGGAATCTTTTGCTGTGGAAGTTACTCCTGCAGAAATTCCTGCAAATAAATATGACACTGTAATTTCAAAATTAGCTTCTTTTTTGGGAATGACAAAGGCAAGTATTGACAAAAAGATTCCTAAATATGAACGCCGTTCTTATTCATCAATTCAGATAAAAACAAACGTTCCTTTTTCTATAATTTCAAATATTGCAGAAAATAAATCTGATTTGCCCGGTGTTTCGTGGGTTTCTAAACCAATCAGAAATTATTTACATACAGGTTCAATGTCTCATATTGTTGGGTATGTTGGTGATATTAACAGAGACGAAATCACAGTTTTGTACAATCAAGGGTACAATAAACGAAGTATTGTTGGTAAAACTGGTATAGAAAAACAATATGATGCTTTATTACAAGGAACTCCAGGAAAAGAAATGGCGACAATCGATGTTCATGGACGAATTATTTCTGATGTTCCGATTTTTGAACCACCAAAGATGGGGAAAAACTTAGTTTTAACAATCGATTCAGATATTCAAAAACTTGTAGAAAATGCTCTTGGAGAACGTGTTGGGGCTAGTGTTGTTCTAAAACCTGCCACTGGTGAAGTGTTAGCGATGGTTTCTTATCCTTTCTTCGATTCAAACATCTTTACTTCCGATGATGCAGGTATTGAATATAGCAAATTATTAAATGATTCATCAAAGCCGCTTCTTAATAGAGCAATCCAATTATCTTATCCGCCAGCGTCTACATTCAAAATTATTATGTCTACAGCGATGTTACAGGAAGATGCTTTTCCTGCTGCAAAAAAAATTGAATGTAAAGGAAAAATGGTTTATGGTGGACACGTTTTTCATTGTCACGTTCATGAACCAGGACACGGTTGGCTTGATATGAAAAACGCTATGGCGCAATCTTGTGACGTTTATTATTGGACAATTGGTCGTGATAACTTAGGAATTGAAAAAATAGCGTCTTATTCAAAAGAATTTGGTTTTGGTAAAAGTTCACAAATCGATTTACCAAGCCAAGTGTCTGGTTTAGTTCCTACTGCTGAATGGAAAGAAAAAAAATATCATTCAAAATGGGTTGGTGGAGATACAATGTCTTGTTCAATTGGACAAGGTTATATGGAAGCAACTCCGTTACAATTAGCAAATATGGTTGCAATGGTTTCTAACGAAGGAAAGATTTATAAACCTCATATTTTAAAAGAAGTTCGAGACCCTGTTACAAACGAAATTATTGAAGAAATAAAACCTACAATTTTGACTGAATCAACAATTGATAAAGAAGTTTGGAAACAAGTTCAAGAATCAATGCGTTACACTGTTACTGATGGAACTCCACAATATCCAATGCATAACGACCTTGTTCAAATTGCTTGTAAAACAGGAACTGCTGAAGTTGACCAATATAAAGATAGTTGGCACTCATGGTTAGTTGCTTATGCACCTTATGATGCACCTCCAGAAGATAGAATTTGTGTTGTTACAATTGTTGAAGCATGTAATACATGGGAATGGTGGGCTCCTTACGCAACTAATATTATAATTCAAGGTATTTTTGCAGAACAAACTTACGAAGAAGCTGTAAAAGAATTAGGATTCCAATATTTGATGAAAGACAGAACAAGAAGGGAATAGTGTATGAAAAATAAAATTTTATCGATGTTTGACTATTTTTTAATTTTAGTTGTTCTTTGTCTTGTTACAATTGGAATTTTGTGTATTTATTCATCTAGTATAAATTCACAAGGAATTTCTGTTACAAATGAATACGTAAAACAAATTATTTGGGCTTCAATCGGATTTGTTTTTATGATATTTATTACAACATACGATTATAGAAAGTTTGAATCAATTTCGATGTGGGGATATATTTTCTTAATTCTGATTTTAATTTATACATTGATTTTTGGTCGTTACGTTAATGGTGCAAAAAGCTGGATTGGAATTGGGGATTTTGGTGTTCAGCCGTCGGAATTTGGAAAAATATTTTTTATTTTGTATTTAGCACATTACTTAAATTCAACAAAAAATGAAAACCAACTAAAACGATTTATTTTTGCATGCGGAATTCTTTGTTTGCCTCTTGGTCTGATATTAATTCAACCTGATATGGGAACTGCCAGTGTTTATATTCCAATTTTTCTTTTAATGTGTTTTTTTGCAAATATTCCACTTAGATATATTTTATATGTACTTTCATTTGGACTTTTAACAATCTTTTTTGCAGTTTTGCCCGTTTGGAATGTTGAAATTGCACCAAATCCTGTTGCTGCGGTTTCTGTTTTAACAAACATGAAATTTAGAATCATTATTATTCTAGCATTTTTGTTTATTACATTAATTGGAATTGCTTTTAGAAGATATTTTCATGGACCAAAATATATTTTTTGGATTTCATACGTTTTTTCAATTATTACACTTGCGCTTATTTTTTCGTTATTGTTAGGAAAATTCTTAAAAGATTACCAAATCAAACGTTTGATTGTTTTTTTAAATCCAAATACTGACCCTCGTGGAGCTGGGTGGAATATTATTCAGTCAAAAATTGCAATTGGTGCTGGCGGAATTTTTGGTAGAGGATATTTAAACGGCTCTCAAAGCCACTTACGATTTTTGCCACAACAAAGTACAGACTTTATTTTTAGCATTTTCTCAGAAGAATTTGGTTTTGCTGGCGGATGTGTTATTTTCTTATTGTATTTGTGTATTTTTATAAGAATTTTATACATCATAAAAAAATGTCCAAACACTTATGGTATTTATATTGCGTCAGGAATTCTTGCTATGTTCGCATTCCACTTTTTTATTAATATTGGAATGGTTATGGGAATGATGCCAATTACCGGAATTCCATTGTTGTTTTTGTCTTATGGCGGTTCTTCTTTGTTAACGTCTATGACATGTAT
>SUWN01000043.1 GCA_015061465.1 Treponema bryantii
CCTGGTGACCATAGCTGAGAGGTAATACCCGTTCCCATTCCGAACACGGAAGTCAAGCTCTCTTGCGCCGATGATACTGCTTTTTGCGGGAAAGTAGGTAGTTGCCAGGCTTTTTTTATTTAACGCTGTTTTTTTTAATATGACTCCTGCAAGTTTTCAGAATGAAAACTTGATAGCAAAACTTTTGCGTACAAAAAGCAGGGACTGCTGCTTGCGGGAAAGTAGGTGCTTGATATAGGAGATGCGTTAAGAAAAATTGCGAATAGCGATTTTTTAGCATCATCCGACTACCAGCGGTTGAAGGCTTGAGCCTGAAAGTTGCCAGGCTTTTTTTATTTAACGTTGTTTATTTGAAATATGACTCCTGCAAGTTTTCAGAATAAAAACTTGATAGCAAAACTTTTGCGTACAAAAAGCAGGGACTGCTGTTGCGGGAAAGTAGGTGCTTGATATAGCAGATGCGTTAAGAAAAATTGCGAACAGCAATTTTTTAGCATCATCCGACTGAATAGCGGTTGAAGGCTTTAGCCTGAAAGTTGCCAGGCTTTTTTTAAACGTTGATTTTTTTGAAAGTGCTATATTTATTCCGAACACAAAAAATTTTCTTTATAAAATTATAAATACTATTTCTCTTGAAGAATAAAAAAAAGATTATTAATAAATTTTAATGAATAATTATGTCTCTAATTAATATGTAAATAATGATGTGATTAGAGGAATTTTTTATATAAAAATAATTAATTAGTATTGATAAAATTAATTTTATTTAAGATAATAAAATTAAATTTTATAAAAGGTGTGGTTATGAAAAAAATTTTAACTATTTTATTGTTATCGTTTTTATTTGTTGGATGTATCGATCAAAATATTGAAGAAAAACAAGACTTGTCTGAATACCAATTAGAAGATGTAAATTTCTTATTGATTACAAATCCTACAAGAATAGATAAGGATGAATCTACAACTTGGGTAAAAATACAGGATGATTCTAGAGCTATAGTAAATACTGAAGCAAATTTATCTGAAGTAGAAAACTTTCCTTTGTATGTTGAACATACTTTACCTGCAAAAATAATTGATCCTACTTTATTAAAAAAGAAAAATGCAAGAAGTATAAATGATGAAGTCGAATTTGTAAGTTTTAAAGAAGGGGATTTACACACTTTTTATGACTACAATGATTCTGAAATAAATGCAAAACTACAGTATGAAGGTGAATATTGTTATGTTTGGCAAGATTTAGATGAAGAAACTTCTAAATTAACTCTTGAAGAATTAAAAATGTTTGCGGATAATTTTGATTCTATATACATAAAACAAACAGCTTTGTGTGGGCCTAAGTATGATGGAAAAGGAAAGTTTATTGATATAATAAATCCAAATGAAAAAATATCTATATTGATGACAGATATTTTTAATGGGGATGCAGATAATGATGGAAGTGAAGATGAAAAGGGCAGTATAATTGGATTCTTTAATCCATTAAATTATTTTTTTCCTGTTGATGGAAATGAACCATTTTTAACATCAGAAATGGAAGTAATTGTGGTTGATTCTGTTTATGCAAAAGATGAAAATAGTAAAGATGCTGTATCTTTAACATTAGTACACGAATTTAATCATTTATTAAATTTTGTAAATAAATATTTAAAAAAAGGGATTAATTATGAAAGTTGGTATACAGAAATGCTTGCTATGGTTGCAGAAGATTTTTTTATGGAAGAATTTGATGTTGGATTTGAAGGTTCTCCTCATGAACGATTAAAATGGTTTGTAAACGCTTGGTATAACTATGGTTTTAGAAATTGGCCAAGTGATGTAAATAAGGTACCTGGAGAGATTGTTTCTTCTATTTATTCGAATACATATGCTTTTGGTGCTTTTCTTGTTCGAAATTATGGAGGTGCAGAATTATTCCATGAAATTTGTACAAATGATTCTGTAAATGAAAAATCTGTTATTGAGGCTATCGAAAAAGTTACAGGAAAAAATAAAAGTTTTAGAGATTTACTTATGGAATACGGTATTGTAGTTCTTAATACAAGTAGTTTTGATTTGCCTAATTATCCATCTTTATACAGAGAATACTCTGGAAAATTGAATAATTATGAATTTAAATTGAAAAAAATTGATTTAGAAAATTTGACTGGTGAACCAAATGAAATTGGCTTTTATCTTCCAACGGGAATAGAGAACGTTTATTTAGGTTCTTACGGATTTCAAATTGTTTATTTTAAAGATCCAACGGACATTGTTTTAAAAATAAAAGGTGTTTTGGAGTTTGATTATTTATCTTTGTAAGATTTATAATTTATTATCAAATATCTTATAAAAATTCAAAAGCAACAAAAGTAAAATTATTTCTACTTTTGTTGCTTTTTTTTTAATAAATTCTTGCGAAGGCGTGGAGCTACGCCGTAGGCGTTCCTGATTGGTGAGCGATTTGAGCGGAGCGAAATTAGCGAATCAATCTGGAATGTAGCGAATGCGGAATAGCGGAATGCCGTTTTGTGGAAGCGATGTCGCCCTGTGACTTTATTTTGAAATTTTGGTATACTTTTTTTATGGCTAACATGGAAGAAAAAATTACTATTCGTGGGGCGCGTGAACATAATTTGCAAAATGTTGATGTTGTTTTGCCTCGTAATAAACTTGTTGTGATTTCTGGTTTAAGTGGTTCGGGAAAAAGTTCTTTGGCGTTTGATACTTTGTTTGCGGAAGGGCAGCGTCGTTACATGGAAAGTCTTTCGGCATACGCGCGTCAATTTTTGGGGAGAATGGATAAGCCTGATGTGGATTTGATTGACGGGCTTTCTCCTGCGATTTCTATTGAACAAAAATCTACGAATAAAAATCCTCGTTCTACGGTTGGTACTATTACTGAAATTTACGATTATTATCGTTTGTTGTTTGCTCGTGTTGGTCATGCTCATTGTCCTAATTGTGGTAAGGAAATTAAAGAACAAAGTGTTGATCAGATTATTGATTCGATTATGCAATGGGATGATGGTTCTAAATTGACGATTTTGGCGCCGGTTATTAAGGGGAAAAAGGGTGAACATCAAAAAATTATTGATGACGCAAAAAAATCCGGTTTTGTGCGCGCTAGAATTGATGGTGTAATGGTTGATTTGGAAGAATCGATTAAACTTGATAAGCAAAAAAAACATTCTATTGAGATTGTAATTGACCGTATTGTAAAAAGCGATGAAGTTCGTTCAAGAATTGCGGATAGTTTGGAAATTGCTCTGAGCGCAGCTAATGGAATTGTTATTGTTTCTAAAAAAACTGAAAATGGCGATGAAGAGGTCTTTTTTAGCCAAAAAAATGCTTGTCCTGATTGTGGAATTTCTATTCCTGAATTGCAACCTAGACTTTTTTCTTTTAATAATCCCTTTGGTGCGTGTCCTGAATGTACTGGTTTAGGTGAAAAAATGGAATATGATTACAATTTGATTGTTCCTGATGAATCTAAATCTTTTAATGAACACGGAATTCTTCCTTATAATCCAACTTCTGCATGGAATTCTTGTAGAATTCAAGCGGTTGCTGACAGTTACGGTTTTAGTTTGGATACTCCCATTTGTAATTTGACTGAAGAACAAAAAAAAGTTTTATTTTATGGTTCGGATAGAGTTCTTCATTGGGTTTATTATAAACAAAGTGGAACTGGAATGTCGGAATATAATCAGCCTTGGAATGGAATTTTTGGTGATTTAAGACGTCGTTATATTGAAGCGTGGGGCGACCAAATGAAGGCTAATTTGGAAAAATTTATGTCTCACGATGTTTGTTCTTGTTGTCACGGAAAAAGATTGCGTTCAGAAGCATTGGGTGTGACTGTTGGTGGAAAAAATATTTATGAACTTACTGAATTTTCTATTTCTGAATCATTGAGATTTTTTGATTCAATAACTTCTGAAGATTGTGAATGTGATTTTGAAAAATTATCTGAAACTGAGCTTCAAATTGCAAAACAGATTCTAAAAGAAATCAGAGCTCGTCTTAATTTCTTAAAAAATGTTGGTCTTGAATATTTGACTTTGGAACGTGCGGCTGAAACTTTGAGTGGTGGTGAAGCCCAACGTATTCGTCTTGCAACTCAAATTGGTTCTGCTTTGTGTGGCGTTATGTATATTTTGGATGAACCTAGTATTGGGCTTCATCAACGTGATAATCAAAAATTAATTGATACACTTTTGATGCTTAGAGATAATGGAAATTCTGTTATTGTTGTTGAACATGATGAACAAACTTTGCGTACGGCTGATTATTTGGTTGATTTGGGGCCGGGCGCTGGTGTAAATGGCGGAAGAGTTGTTGCTGCAGGAACGCCTGAAGAAGTTGCTTTAGTAAAAGAAAGTTTGACTGGGCAATATTTGGCTGGAACTCTAAAAATGGATATTCCAGAAAAAAGACGTGATGGTTCTGGTAAAAAGATTTGTTTGAATGGGGTTACTGAACATAATTTGAAAAATGTTTCTATAGAAATTCCGCTTGGTACTTTTACTTGTATTACAGGGGTTTCTGGTAGTGGAAAATCAACGTTGATGAGTGATGTTTTGTATCCTGCTGTTAGCAATAAAGTGATGAGAACAAAACATCCTGTTGGAAAGTTTGAAAGTATTGAAGGAATTGAATTTATTGATAAAGTAATTAATATTGACCAAAGTCCAATTGGTAGAACGCCGCGGTCAAATCCTGCTACTTACGTTGGCGTTTTTGATTCTATTCGTGATTTGTTTGCTTCTATGCCTGAAGCTAAGGCTCGTGGTTATCAAAAAGGTCGTTTTAGTTTTAATGTAAAAGGTGGGCGTTGTGAGCATTGTCAAGGTGCGGGCGAAAATGTAATTGAAATGAACTTTTTGCCTGATGTTTATATTCAATGTGAAGTTTGTAATGGAAAGCGTTTTAATAAAGAAACTTTGGAAGTTACATACAAAGGCAAAAATATCAACGATGTTTTAAATATGACGATTGATGAAGCTTGCGATTTTTTTAGTGCAATTCCTGCAATTCATAGAAAAATGGAAACTCTAAAATCAGTTGGTTTGGGTTATATTCAACTAGGACAATCGGCGCTCACTTTAAGTGGTGGTGAAGCCCAACGTGTAAAACTTGCAAATGAATTGGCGAGAACTTCAACTGGTAAAACATTGTACATTTTGGATGAACCGACTACTGGACTTCATTTTGCGGATGTAAAACAATTGATGCAAGTAATTCAACGGTTGGTTGATCAAGGAAATAGTGTAGTGATGATTGAACACAATTTGGATGTTATTTGTCAGGCTGATTATTTGATTGACTTGGGTCCTGAAGGTGGTTCTGGTGGTGGAACAATTGTTGCGACAGGAACTCCAGAAGAAGTTTCAAAGTGTATAAATTCTTATACAGGTATGTTTATTAAAGACTTGTTGTCAAAAAAACATATTTAATAAAACTTTGTGATATGGTATTTTTATTCTAATGAATTTTAAGTTTGGCTTTAAAAAGATTGTTTTCTCTTTTATTTTGTGTTTTTTTGCAAACGTTATTTTTGCACAAGAAAATGTTACTACAATTACAATTAAAAATGCTCGTCAAACTAATTATTCAAAAGATGAAAAAACTGGAAATGATAGTATTATTTTAGAAGGCGATGTTCAACTTTCTGTTCAAAAAGGAAATAACATTTCAGAAATTTCTGCAAATAAAATTATTTACGATAGAAAAACAGAAATGATATATGCTGACGGAAATGTGGAAATAACTACAAAATCTTCTTCAAGTGGTGGTGAAACTACAACAGCATCTTCTTTACTATTAAATACTTCTACTTTGGAAGGAGTTTTTGACGATGGACGTGTTGTTCAAACAAAATCGGACGCTTTACAACTTCCTTCTGGTTCAACTTTGATTGTATTTTCTGATATTTTTGGTAAAAGTGAATCAAACGTAATTGCATTCAAAAATTCTAGTCTTACTTTTTGTGATGAGCCCGACCCTCATTGGCATATTGATGCATCTAGAACTTGGCTTTTGCCTGGCGGTGAGTTTGCTTTTTTGAATGCACTTTTGTATGTTGGTCCAGTTCCTGTTTTGTACTTTCCTGCATTTTACTTTCCAAAAGATGAGTTGATTTTTAATCCAGTTTTTGGTTATAGCACTCGTGGTGGAACTTTTATTCAAAATACATTTTATTTATATGGAAGAAAACCTTTAGATTCATCTTCTAGTTCTTCTGACGAATCTGATGCTGGAAAAGAAAGTTTACGCGCTGTTTATAATTTTATAAAACCTTCTGTTTTAAAAGAACAAGAAAGACAAGGTTTGATTCTTCATAATTTGGATGATGATTTTACAGGCGATACAACGTATTATCTAAAAACGATGTTAGACTGGTATTCAAAACTTGGATTTATGGTTGGATTAGACGGAAATTTAAATCCAAATAAAGATTATGTTTCAAAACTGGCATTTAATTTGAGAATTGGTTTTGGGAATCATAATAAAGAAAAAGACAAATCTTCTTTTATGGGATTTGAGCTTCCTTTTAGATACGGTGGAAACTTAGATTTTGCACTCTCCAAACCATTTAAAATTTCTTTATCGTTACCAATTTATTCTGATCCGTTGTTTTATGCTGATTATGGTGAACGTCAAGAATCTATGGATTGGATTTCTTTTCTTACAAGTGGAACTGATGATGACGATGATACTGAAAATTCTATTTCATCATTTACTTGGAAATTATCTTCATCGTATTCTCCAATTTTGCCAAATTTAATAAAACCGTACGTTTCATCTTTTTCTTTTTCGCTTAATTCTTCTGTGGGAATTTCTTCAAAAATAAATTCATCTCGTGATAATTCATTTTACTATCCTTCACAAGTAACTCCGATTTCTGCAACAATGTCTTTGAGCGGTACAATTTTTGAATATCCAAAAAAATCATATTCAAAATCGTCAAATCCAAAGTATGCTTTTAATTTAGCAAAACCTGATGAACTTAAAACTGATTCTCAATTACAAAAGGAAGCTGAAGAATTAGAAAAGAAATTAAAAGCTGAAGCTGAAAAGAAAGCAGCGGAAGATTTACTAGAAAATGGAGATGTTGTAGAAGAGACTGAGATTATACAAGAAGTTGTAATAGAAGCTAATGAAATAGATGAAATTGAAAAATTTGAAGTTGTAATGCCTCAAATAGATGTTTCCAAAACTTCTTCAACTTTACCATCTGGTTTTTCATACAAATTGGGATATTCTGCAAATGCGAATTTTGTTTCTCAAATAAATTATGATTCATCAAAATTACAAGATTCTAAGGATTTTGATTGGAAAAATAGAAAGTCTTCTATGTATTCCATGAAAAGTCCTATTGCATTAACTAGTAATTTGAATTATGGCGGAAATTTCTTTTCTGTAACAAATAAAATTTCTTGGGAACCTGTTTGGCAAGGGCATCCTTATATTAATGAAAAAGAAAATGTGGCAAGTTCTATAAATTCATTAAAACTAGCTGATTATAAAGCTGAAGGTCAAAATATTGTAAATAATAATTCTATCAGCTTTAAACCATTTTATTATTTGCCAGCATTTAAAGATACAGGAATTTCTTATAACACAAATTTACGATTATTTAGAAGAAAATTTTTATCAGACGACCCTGAAAATCCTGAATGGGAAAATTTGCTTTTTGATAAAGATGATAAAGATAGTTTTACTGTTCATACATTAAATCTAACTTTAGCAAGTAATCAGTTGAATAATAAACTTAAGCAAAGTCTTGTTGTTTCTGCAACGCTTCCGCCACAAGATATAAAATATGGTTTTAATTTAAATTTTGTTTTTCCTTATATTACTACTGCATTTAATTTTAGCGTACAAGATAAAAATGAATCAGAAACTATAAAGGAATTTAAGTGGAATCCTTTTCAGCAATCTTTAACAATGTCTTTGTTCAATTCAAAATTAAAAATTAGCGAATCACTTAATTACAATATTGACGAAAAATATTGGGATAGCTTAAAACTTACTCTAAATTGGGATAAATTTAGTTTTTCTTATGTTATGGATTATACAACTGTTGTTGATTTTGTTGATGAAGAAAATAATAAAGGATGGATTACCAGTGATGAAGAAAAATTCCAACCTTATTCCCTTTCATTTTCATATATTCCAACGACAAAAACTTTTTATTATTGGAAAAATAGAATTTCGGTGGCTCCTGGGCTTAATTTTAGTGTAGTTGCAGATTTAATTAGACCAACAAACAGTTATTTAGTGTTTTCCCCATCTTTGTCGTTTAAACTTAATGAATTTCTTACTTTAACTTTTTCTTCAACATCTAGGAACTCTGTTTTGTATAGATATTTTCAAGCTATGTTAGGTCATCCGGGTAGAGTTCCTGGAGAAACAAATCCTTTTATTGATTTGATAGATTCTTTTAGATTTGATGATAGAAGTAAACGTGAAGGTTCTGGTTATAAAATAAAATCTTTTGATTTGGATATAAATCATGAGTTACACGATTGGAAATTTAATATGAAATTAAGAATGGAACCGAGACTCATAACAAAAAATGGAAGAAAAACTTATGACTTTAGTCCATATCTTTCTGTTGGTGTTGTATGGAATCCAATGGAAAGTATGAAAACTGAAATTGTTGATGAATATGGTGAATGGCAGTTGAATCCATAATGAATATGATATAAAATATAATAAAATTGGAGATTTATTGAATAACGAATATACGATTGTTGTTCCGAATAATGATGTTTTAGCTTGTGTTTGCGGAACAAATGACAGTAACTTAAAACTCATAGAAGAAAATCTGGGAATTCCTGTTTATACAAAAGGAAACGAAATTTCTATAAATAATAATGACTCGTATTTATGCCAAAAATTTCAATTTATTATAGATAGAATAATTGATGAAATTAACGATGGTTCAAAAAACGCAGAAGATATTGTTTTTTCGGTTTTAAATACAGAAAAAAAAGTTAATATGCAGGAAGTTTCCATTCTAATTCCAAATGCTTCTCGTCGTGTTTATCCTCGTACACAAAATCAGGCAGAATATATTAATCTTTTACAAACAAAAGATATGGTTTTTTGTGTAGGTAGCGCAGGAAGTGGAAAAACATTTCTTGCAGTGGCAGAAGCTCTTCGGTTGATTTTAACTCACAAAAAAAGCAAATTGATTATTACTCGTCCTGTTGTAGAAGCTGGCGAAAGTTTGGGATTTTTACCTGGCGATTTAGACCAAAAAATTGAACCATATTTACGTCCCATAAAAGACGCTATGGAATATATTTTGTCACCGGAAATTGTAAAGCGATTAATTGAATCAAATGTGATTGAAGTTGCTCCATTGGCTTATATGCGCGGAAGAACGCTAAATAATGCGGTAATAATCTTAGATGAAGCTCAAAACACAACTTGCTCACAAATGAAAATGTTTTTGACTCGTATGGGTGAAAATTCAAAGGTTTTTATAACTGGTGATTTGTCACAAATTGATTTACCATCAAAAATAAAATCTGGTTTAGTTCAATCTAGAAGTATATTATATAATATAGATGAAATTGGCTTTATGGAATTAACTACAGATGATGTAGTAAGAAACCATTTAGTTAAAAAAATTGTAAGGGCTTATGACAATGAAAAAGAAGAATAATTCAAAAAAAGAAAAAGTTTTTTCTGGATTGTTAAAAGATGTTGGTAGTTACATAAAGAAAAATTATTTGTTTTTAATTCTTTTTGTTGCTGGATTTTTGGCAGTTTCTGCAATTAATTTCTTAAAAATAAGTACATCTGATACTGTAGCAAATTTTAGAATTGATGATTTTGAAGTAGGGCAAGTTGCTGATAGAACAATAGTTGCTTCAAAATCAGTTAGTGCTGATGCTACTGATCCTGTTTCTATAACCGAAGGCGAAAAAATCATAAAAAAAGGATTTCCTATTACAGAAGAAGCGTACTCTAAATTAAAAAAAATGTCGGCTTCTCCAGTTTATATTGATTACCGTGCTTTTGCGAACATGGAATTGTTTTTATTTTTAGTTGCAATTCTTTGGTATTTGTTGTTTTCTTTTGTTTCATTCAACAGAAAATTAAATATTCGTGAACCTATTATTCAAATTATTTTCTTTTTAATTGTTTTTGCTTGTGCTGCGTTTGGTACTAAATTACCAATTTTTTCTACTCCGTATTCAATTTGTATAATTATTCCTTCTGCACTATTTGTAATGCTTATTACAATTTTGTACGGGCAAATTTCTGCTGTAGTTTTATCTCTTGTAATGTCTCTTGGTGTATTGTGTGCTACTTCTTGGCAACTTGTTCCATTCTTGTTTACACTTGCAATCAGTTTAACTTCTAGCGGTGTTGTAAGAAAAATTGAACGACGTTTAGATTTAGTTTTTGCTTCTATAACAATTTCGATGTTCAATATTGTTTATTTAATAATTTTAGTTGTTATTTTTAATAATACATTCTCAGGACTTCTTTCTACCTTTATTGGAATTGCATGTAACGGATTTTTATCAGGAATCTTAACTTTAGGATTTTTGACTCCTTTAGAATATATGTTGAATACAGCAACTGTGTTCAGATTAATGGATTTGAGTGACTTAAATAATCCGTTGATGAGAAAAATGCTTATTAATGCAAGTGGAACTTATAATCACTCAATGATGGTTGCTCAACTTGCAGAAACTGCTTGTAGAGAAATTGGGGCAAATCCTCTTTTAGCGCGCGTTGGTGCATATTATCACGATATTGGTAAAATTGACCAAAGTGAATATTTTGTTGAAAATCAAAAAGGTGTAAACAAACACGATGAAATTAATCCAAGTTTATCAGTTTCTGTAATTCGTAGTCACGTAAAAAAAGGAATTGAAAAAGCGCATGAACTTCATTTACCCCAACAAATTGTAAATATTATTTCTGAACATCATGGAAACAGTGTTATAGCATATTTTTACAATGAAGCAAAAGAAAAAGACCCAACTTTGACACCAGAAACTTTTACTTACACAGGAAATCCTCCTTCAACTCGTGAATCTGCGGTTGTAATGCTTGCTGATACTGTAGAAGCAGCTTGTAGAACTTTGGAAAATCCTTCTGTAACTAGATTGGAAAAATTTATTCAAACTTTAATTAATTCAAAAGCTGAACATGGGCAATTAGATAATTGTGATTTGACATTCAGAGATATTTCCAAAATTAAAGAAGCGTTTGTTCAAGTTTTAGCTGGTTATTATCACAGTAGAATTGAATATCCTGACCAAGCTGATCCTTCTGATTCTGAAAAAAAATCTGAAAATAAAACAGAATCAAAATCTGAAGTAAAAACAGAAACTAAAGTTGAGCAAAAAGATGAAAAACAAGGTGGAAAAAATGCAAAATAAAAATAGAATCCTTATTAGTGTAAACGAAGATACAATAGAACCTGCGTGGTTTGAAAACGTGGAACCTTTTATTAATAAAGTGATGAATGAATTAAATTATTCGGGGCAAGAAGTTTCAATTTTATTTTGTAACGACGATTTTATAAAAGAATTAAATGCTCAGTACAGAAATATTGATAGCGCAACAGATGTTCTTTCTTTTGAAAATGATGAAGAATATTCAGATGAAGAAGGGGATTGGAAATGCGTTGGTGATATTATCATTAGTTTGGATACTTTAACTGAAAATGCAACTTATTTTGCCGAAAATAAAAATGAGGAATTAAAAAGACTTTTAGTTCATGGTTTATTGCATTTAAATGGAATGGATCATGGCGAAGAACATATTGAAAAAGGCGTTTTACCTCAGTGTGAAATGCTACAAATACAAGAAAATATTTTACAAAAATTGAAGGATGAAAAAATAATATTATGAGATTTTTTAGTCGCAAAAAGAAAACTGAACGAACTTCTGTCACTTCGGAGTCTGACAGTATAACGCAAGAGCAGTTAAACGAAGAAAAACAAGACATGATTCAAGGCGTAGAAGAACTTTCTTCAACTACAGTTAAAGAAGTAATGATTCCGCGTATTGATACCGATTTTATTTCTTCTGATGTTACACAAGAAGAATTGATGGATATTATTATTTCTAGTGGACATTCAAGATTTCCTGTTTATACAGATTCTATTGATAATGTTGTGGGCGTTTTGTATGTAAAAGATTTATTAAAAAATTTGGCCCAAAATAATCCTGTAGATTTAAGCAAATGTACTAGAAAAGCATATTTTGTTCCTGAAACTAAGCATATCGATTCATTATTGCGTGAATTTAAGAAAAACCATTTACACATTGCTATTGCAATTGATGAATATGGTGGAACTTCCGGAATTGTTACAATGGAAGATATTATTGAAGAAATCGTTGGTGATATTCAAGACGAATTTGATAATGACGAAGTAAAAATTTCTCAGGATGGCGAAAATTCTTGGATGTGTGATGCTCGCGTTGATTTGGATGAATTAAATGAAACAATCGGGGCAGATTTTCCTTCAGAAGAATTTGAATCGTTGAGCGGATTTGTTTTTGGTTTATTTGGAAAAGTTCCTGTAAAATACGAAAAAATATCTTGGAATGAATATGAATTTATTATTCATGATATGGAAGGCCATAGAATTAATATGGTTAAAATTTCAAAAAATGAGGATTCTGAAGAAGTAAATGAAGAATAATAAAAAGATTTTTTTAATTGTTTTATTTTCACTTTTTTTTAGTTCGTCGATTTTTTCTGCAACTAAAAATATTCAGTCAATTTTTAATGATGGCGTTCAAGCTCAAGAAGAACAAAATCTTTATTTAGCTTGTCAGTATTTTTTAGAAGTTGTAAATGAAAATCCTTCATATACAGAAGCGTGGTTTAAATTGGCAGAATGTTCTTACAAACTTTCTGAATTTGACCTAGCTTTACAATATTTGGAAAATGCAGAAAAATTTGAAAAAAACAGTTCCAAGATTCAGAATCTAAAAGGAATGATTTATATTGCTTTAGGAAAAGTGAATGAAGGTAAAGAAATCTTTCAAAATATTCTAAAAAATATTCCAAATGATATTGATGCACATTTTGGTTTGGCAGAAATTGAACTTTTAGAAGGAAAATTTTCTGGTGCAGAAAAACAATATTTGGAAGCTCTAAAACGTCATTCTTCAAACAGAAAGGCTTTGTTATCTTTAGCGTTAGTTTGTGCGCATACAAAAAGATTTTCTGATGCAAAAGATTTTATAAGAAAAGCGTTGTCTTATTATTCTGGTGATTGTGAAGTTCATTATTTGGCTTCTATCATCTATTACATGCAAAATGATTTAAAAAATGCAGAAAAACAGGCAAGAATTGCAGTTGAATTAAATGGTGATTACGAAAAAGCTTATCATCTTTTGGCTATGATTTTATTTAATCAGAATAGAAATAATGAAGTTATTGATATTTGTGATTTTGTGATTAGCAGAAATAGAAGTAATTCAAATGCTTGGTATATGAAAGGAGTTGCTCTTTCTAAAATGGGCGATACTCATGGTGCAATTCAAACTTGGTCAACAGGTTTATCAATCCAACCAAATGATGAAATAATGCGTTTTGCAATGGAATTAGAAGTAAAAAATGTTTTATCTGTAGAAGATTACAGAAGAAATGAATGGGCAGAATATCATATTCAAAATGCAAAACAATATGAATCTAAATACGACGGAATTGGTGCATCGTATGAATATCAACGAGCGTTGCAACTTTCTCCAACAAACGAAACTGCGCGTCTTGCTTATGCTGAATTGTTGCAACTTAATTCAATGCACGAATTGTATTTAGAGCAACTTTTATTTGTAAAAGAAAATTTGAATAACAAAAGTTCTGTAAATAAAAAACAACTTGACGATAAAATTGAAGCTTACGAGTCTTTGTTAGAAAAAACTCTTGCTAAAAAATGGAATATTGAACCATTTTATTTGGATAAAACAAGATGGAATATTGCAATTTTTTATGAAAATGATAATTCAAATTTCATCCATGCAGATACAAATCGTTTAGTTGCAAAAGCTGCAAGCGATATTTTTAACGGAATTGCAATTACTTCTGTAAAAACACAAGTAACTCCTATTTCAGGCTATGGCGAAGCGTTTAAAAATGCAAGAACAAACAATTTTGATTATTTTGTGATTATTTCAATGAACGAAGGTTCAAATGATATTACATTAAAATCAACTTTATATTCTGGCAGAACTGGCTTGGAAATTTCTAAAGATACATTTTATACAACAGGAAATAACAGATTTTCTACAGTTTTAAGAAGATTTAGAGCGTCTATTTTGGAAAAACTAAGTGTAAAAGGAAAAATAATTGCTCGCGAAGGAAAAACTGTTTTGTTAGATTTAGGAAAATCAGAAAATGTTGTTGCTGATTGTAAATTTAAAATTGTAAAAAAAGGGCAGGTAAAAACTTCAGATTCGTCGAGCGGACTTTTGTATAAAGATGAAGATGTTCTTGGTGTTGTTGTAATTACAAACGCAGGAGAAGAAGTTTCGGAAGGAATTATTGAAAATCACGGTTTTTATGACAAAATTAATATTGATGATGAAGTCGTTTTAATTGAAATGCCACAAACAAACGATAATGCTTCTACCGTTGTAGATAATGTTCCTTCTGCTGATGATAAAGGAAACGTAGTCGTTAAAAATTCTGTGGACGCAGGCGATGCAATGCTTTCTGAAATTAAAAAGATAGTAGACCAACCTTCAATTATTGAACTTATTCACGAAATATATTAATTAAGGTGTTTTCCCTATTTTTATATTACAAGGTATTTCCCCGATAGTGTATTTCTAAATATGGGTTATCATTAAATTAGATGAAAAAGTTTCTGCAGAAAAACTAGTCATTAAAAAAAACTAGGAGAAAAAAATGAAAAAAAGTCGCTTTATTGCAGTATTAGCTGCGGTGGCAGTGTCGGTATGTCTTTCTGCATGTAGTCAATCATTCGGGGACATTGAAGTAAAAAATGACGAAAGTCAATCTCGTGCAACTACTGTAAGTTGGAACAGTACAGGTTGGAACGGAGGAATGTTCTATTCTTTCTGGACTGACGGCGGTGGAAATGTACAAATGACACTTGGTGACGGCGGAAACTATGCTGTTTGGTGGCAAAATTGCGGTAACTTTACTGCAGGTAAAGGATGGAATCAAGGTTCTTGGAGAAACATTAACTATAACGCTGGTGCTTGGAATCCATCTGGAAACGGATATATTGCTGCTTATGGTTGGTCAAAAGGTTCAAAACTTGTTGAATATTATATCGTAGATTCTTGGGGAACATATCGCCCAACAGGTCAGTATATGGGACAAGTTTGGTCTGATGGTGATTGGTATGATATTTACAAAACAACACGCTGGAACCAACCTTCGATTATCGGAAATGCAACATTTGATCAGTATTGGAGTGTAAGACGCAACAAACGTCAACAAGGTGTGAACAATACTATCACAACTGCAAACCATTTCTATGCATGGCAACAATGCGGAATGTATCTCGGTAATCAAATGGATTATCAGATTCTTGAAGTTGAAGGATACCAGAGTAGTGGTTACGCTAACGTAACAGTTTGGTAATGATTTAATTTCAATGGAAATATAAATCCTACACCCTATCAATTAAATTGGTAGGGTGTTTGTTTTTTAAAGACTAATTATGAAGATTTAGTGCATCTAATGAAAGAATAATCCATTTTTTAGTTAATTCTGGATATATTTCTGCAACTTTTACAAACGTTGTAATTGCTTCTTCGTAATTTGCACAAAAATATAATGATTGGCCCATATAAAAAATTGCACGATTTAAAACTTTTTCATCGACGTTTGTTTTTGTCAAATGTTGCAAACTGATAAAAGCTTGGTCGTATTTTTCTTGAATAAAATAATTTTTTAGAATTTCAAATAGAATAAAATCATCACCACCGTCTGGAGTGTACAAATCTTCTTGAAAGATATATGGATGAATATATTCATCATTTTTTACATTTTTATCTTGTAATGGAAGTTTATTAATTGCGTTTTCTGATATTCCAGATTTTTGATTAATACCTTCTACGATATTTAAATATGGAAGAGGCATTTCTCTTAAATCTGTTTTTCTAGGTTGTTCTTTTGTTTTGAATGATTGAAAATTCTGTTCGTTTTCTTCTGCTGGTTCAATTTTTACACTTGACGTTGTTGTATTCATTGAAGCAAAAATAAGTGTATTTGGTTCTGGTGTACATGCAATTAAAGTGTAGTAGTATTCTTTAAAATCAAACAAATTATCAATGTATGAATTTGTATTTGGTGATAAATCTGCAATTTTGTCTTTATCCGATAGTTGCTTATAAGTTGAAATAGGTTTTATTGTGCGATACAACTTGAAAAAAGAAATTTGTGGTTGTGGATTTTGCGGATTTGTCCAAGATATTTGGATTGATGTTCCTTCTAAATATTTTGCAGTAATATCTTTTACAACAGGTCTTTCTTGTGAAAATACACAAATAGAAAAAATTAAACATAAAAATATACAAATTGATTTCTTCATAATTTTAATAATATATTTAGAAAAGAATAAAATCAATCGTTTGACAAGAAAACAACTTTATTCTATTGTTAACTATTATGTTAGATGAATTAAAAATACCTATTGAAGAATTACGTGAACAAATTATGAACGTTTGGGGGCGTCTTTGACTCTGCTAGTATAGATAAAGCTATTGCAGAAAAAGAAAAACTCACAGAATCTCCTACCTTTTGGGATAATCATGAAAATGCAGAAAAAGTGATGAGTGCAATTCGTCGATTAAAAAGCAGAGTTGAACCTTGGCGAAAAATTATTGCCGACATGGATGATATTTTTGCGATGTATGAATTGGCAAGCGAATCTGGAGAAGCTGAAGACGAAGCTGAAGTTTCTAGAATGTACGAAGTCGCAAAAGAAACTTACGAAAAATTAAATATTTTAAATCTTTTATCAGATGAAGTAGACCAAAGTGACGCATTTCTTTCTATTCATGCAGGAGCTGGTGGAACTGAAGCGTGTGACTGGGCTAATATGCTTAGTAGAATGTATATTCGTTGGGCAGAACGTCACGGTTTTAAATTAGAAATTGTAGACCAATTGGAAGCTGAAGGTGGAATTAAATCTATCACAATGCAGATTTCTGGTGATTTTGTGTATGGTTATCTAAAAGGCGAGGCTGGAATTCATCGTTTGGTAAGAATTAGTCCGTTCGATTCAAATGCTCGCCGCCACACTTCTTTTGCTTCAGTTTATGTTTTTCCTGTATTGGATGATACAATTGATGTTGAAATTAAACCTGAAGATTTAAGAATTGATACTTACAGAGCTGGTGGAGCAGGTGGGCAACACGTAAACAAAACTGATTCTGCGGTTCGTTTTACTCATATTCCAACTGGAATTGTTGTTGCTTGTCAAACAGAACGAAGTCAGCTTATGAACAGACAAACTTGTATGAGTATGCTTAAAGCAAGATTGTATGAATATTACAGAGAACAAAAAGAAAAAGAAAATTCTAAATTTGCTGCAGAAAAAAAGGATATTTCTTTTGGAAGCCAAATCCGTTCTTATGTTTTCTGTCCTTATACAATGGTAAAAGATCATAGAACTAGATTTTCTGTAGGTAATATTCAAGCTGTAATGG
>SUWN01000044.1 GCA_015061465.1 Treponema bryantii
AAAGGCCTTCACCTACAATTTCTCAACTTGTAGATGAAGCTATGAAATTTGCATCGTAAAATTATGGAATCAGGAGTATTGTGGTATTGACAAATATCATAGGAACACTCTGCTTGTGGCAGCCACACTAGTGGCTGGTTCTATAGTTTCTATACCACAAGCAGCGTGTAGCGAGTTATCGAGCGGTTTTGAACCAAGCTACGTGACTGGGAGCAATTATAAATTGTTTTTATTAATTTTTGGGTTTTAATTGTTTAATTTTTTCGTACAATTTTGTTTGAAACAATAAAACCTATTATTCCAAAAAGAATTCCTATGATAATTCCTGCAAGAACGTCAGTTGGAAAATGAACGTAAAGATATAATCTAGAAAAAGCGATTAAAATTGCCAAAACTAAAACAGGAACGCGAAGTTTGTTTTTAAAACAGAACAAAATTGTTGCCGCACAAAAAGCCGAAGTTGTGTGTCCTGATGGAAACGAAAATCCAGAAGGCGCTTTTATTAATAAAACGAACGCTGGATTTTGCACAAAAGGACGAGGGCGAGCAATCACATTTTTTAAGATTAATTCGTAACAAACAAAAGAAAGCGCCAATGTAATTCCGAGTGTTAATCCTACGCGTCTATATTTGGGAATACAGATGAAAACTACAGAAATTACAATCCAAATAAAACCTGCGTTGCCCAATTTTGTAATAAAAGGCATAAATCCATCTAAAAATGCGCAACGCAAATGTTCTTGAATAAAGTTCAAAATAAAAAAATCAATTTGTGTAATGTTCATCGTTTCACCTGTTAGTTTTTTATTATGGAATATGGATAATTTCGCGAGGCTTGCTTCCGTTTGCTGGCCCTACAATTCCGCGTTCTTCCATTTCTTCTACAAGACGAGCGGCTCTGTTATAACCGATTTTTAACCTTCTTTGAATATAACTTGCGCTTGCTTTTCCTGCTTGAACAACGATTTCTAACGCTTGGTCGTAAAGTGGGTCGTCACCAATTGCTGGATTTCCGAACAAATCTACGTTTTCATTGTCAGAATCATCGTCTTCCACAAAAATTTCGTCGTCGATGTAATCTGGTTCGCCAAGAGTTTTTACGTAATCAACAACATTTTCTACTTCTGAATCGCTTACAAAAGTTCCTTGAATACGAACGTGAGCTGGTTCAACAGCAGAAGCAAATAGCATGTCACCGCGACCGAGCAATTTTTCTGCGCCTGCTTTATCGATGATGATTTGGCTGTCTGTGCGTGAAGTAACCATAAACGCAATTCGAGTTGGAATGTTAGATTTAATCAAACCAGTGATTACGTTTACAGAAGGTCTTTGTGTTGCCAAAACAAGGTGAATACCTGCGGCGCGGCTTTTTGCTGCAAGACGAGCAACGATATTTTCCAATTCTTTTCCTGTTGTTGCCATCAAATCTGCAAATTCATCAATGATAACAACAATATAAGGAAGTTTTTCTGTACAAATATTTTGTTCTTCAATTTTTTTGTTGTAATTTGCAATGTCACGAACAGCCATGCTATCCAAAAGTGCGTAACGACGTTCCATTTCGCAAATACAATATTGTAAAGCTTGGAACGCGCGTTTTGGATCTGTAATAACTGGTGTGAGCAAATGAGGAATATTATTGTAAAGTTTTAATTCAACAACTTTTGGGTCAATCAAAATGAGTTTTACATCTTTGTACGAACGTTTGTACAAAATTGACAAAATGATTGAGTTTACACAAACTGATTTTCCTGAACCAGTTGCTCCGGCAATAAGCATGTGTGGAGTTTTTACAAGGTCAATAAGTTGTGTTTTTCCAAGAATGTCTTTTCCCAAAACAACAGGAATTGCCATTTTTTTGTATTCAGGAACGTCTTGTTCAATAATTTCGCGGAAACCAACAATCGAGCGAACTTTGTTTGGAACTTCGATACCAACTGCGCTTTTTCCAGGAATTGGCGCAACAATACGAACAGAATTTGCTGCCAAACTTAGAGCGATATTATCTTGCAAAGTTACAATTTTGCTTAATTTTACGCCAGTTGCAGGAAGAATTTCGAACATTGTAACAACAGGGCCTTTTTTAATTCCGACGATTTGAGCTTCAATGTTGAATTCTGCCAAAGTTTTTGTTAATTGAACAGCCGCAGATTTAGTTTGTTCGTCAATAATCCAATAAGGGTCATTTTCGTAAGCTGTCAAAAGATTTGACGGAATTACGTAAGGACGTTTTGGTGCGGCTCTATTTGTTTTTGGAGGATTTGCTTCAATTTGTTTAGAAACAGGAGGTGTGTTTTCTACTTGTTGCGCATTGAAGAAATCAGTCAATTCATCTTTTGTCAAATTGCTTGCTTGTGCAGAAGAAGAACTTTGATTTTTTAATAAATCTTCTTTTATATCGTTTTCCATTTCAGAAAAAACGTCGGAAATTGAATAATTTGCAACTTCACTAGAATCTTCGTCATCTTCAACTAAATTTTTTTCTTCGTCGTTGATTTCAATTTCATCTTCGTCTGATTCTATTTCTTCATCAAAAATATCAATTTCTTCGTTTTCTAAATCGTCGTTATCAGAAAAATCTTCTTCTGTTTCTGCTTGTGAAATTTGGTCAAAAATATCAGAAATTGGTTCTTCAGCTTCTTCTTCAAATTCTTCTGTTTCTTCCGAATCAAATTCAAAATCATCATTATTTTCGTTTAAAATTTCGTCAATTTCAAAAGATTCGTCGTAATCATCGTCCGAAATTTCATCATCATCAACTAAAGAAATCACAGAAGAATAAGTTTCTTTTTTCTTTTCTGGAACTGAATTTTCAAAATCATCATCCAAATCGCCTTCTTCAACATTTAATTGAGGTTCTCCGTGAATTGAAATTCCTGAAGAATAAGGTGATTTGTTTTTTGCAAAAGAATCAATAAATGCCGCTGTAGAATAAGGAGATTCCTCTTTTTCTTCTTCTTTTTCGTTTTCGTCTTCGTTAGCAAAATCGATGTCTAAGTCTAAATCTATTTCTAAATCTTTTTCTTCCAAAATTTCATCATTTAAATCTTCATCTTTTGGTGGAAATTCCAACGCAGGGTCATCTAAATCAATTTCTTCTTCGATTTCATTGTATTCTGGAGGAAGAGAGTCTGGTTGAGGAGGAAGATTTGGCCATTCTAAATCAGAAAATTCTTCTTGAGTTTCGTCGAGTGGGTCGTCAAAAAGTTCATCATCTTGAACTGTTAAAGCAGCATATTCTTCTTGTGTGATGATAGAAGCAGGATTTTGTGGAACTTCATCAATTTTTTCTACAGGAGTTTCTGTTTCAATTTGAACGGAAGAAAGTGCGTCGTCAAAAATAGATGGTTCTTCTTGATGAACTGGTTCAGAAATTATATTTTCAACTTCTGTTTCTGGTTCGATTTGATTTTCTGTTTCATCTTCAAAACTGAAATTTGGTTTGTTTGTGTTTGTTTTTGATTTAAAAAGTTTTTCGTTGATTTTTTCTGCAATTACAAGTGCGCCAACAATTTCTATAATAATCAACATTAAACCTGTAACAGCTGTGATTGCAATTTTAATTCCTACGTCCGAAGAATCAACTTCGATTATTGAGAGACAGATTTTTTCTGTAAAAACGGATGTAAAAAAAGGAATTAATGCTGTAATAAGAAGCATTGTTTTTTTAGAAGTCCAAACTGTTGCAAAATTGGAAATACCTGCTAAAAATAAAAATAGCGGAATCAAAATGCTAGAAAAACCGTAAACAGAAAACAGCATATCTCCCAAATAATAGAGAATATTGTTTCGCCCTGGGCCTGTCACACCAAAATCGAGGGCTTGAAGAGTCAAACTAACTGTAAAAATGGCTGAAATAATTAATAAAACAGCCCCAAAAAAATAATTTGTTTTATTCGATGATTTCATAATGTGAGTATCGGAATAAAAAAAGATAAGTTTAGAATTATTCTTTTAAGAAAAAAAGTATAATTTCAAAAGTTGACATAGTCTAAAAAGATGATAAACTGAATATATGAAATTGAGAGACAAATTAAATTTTAAGAAAAAAGACTCTTCTGTGGTAAAGAGCTCAAAGAAAAAATTTACATTTGGAATGTCAGCTAAACTTTCTTTGATAATTACTTTTGCTATAATTATTTTTACAATAGCAATTGTTTTCTTTTCTAAATCATTTATAGAATCTTCCATAACAGATTACTTTTATAATCAGTTGTACAAAAAAGAAAATTTGCTTAAATCTCTTATAGAACAAGAAAAGACAAAACTTACGATGAACAATCGTCTTGTTATGGCAGAACCAATTGATTTAAGAAATCGTGGAAAATTGGATGTTTTATCTAGAACGGTTTCTGGACAATATAATATTGCAGATGGTGTTGTAGCTTATACAATGGAAGGTAAAAAAATCAATAGTGGAATTGATATTCCAGACCACATGATTGAAAAAATTGCGGAAAATGCGTCCTTCTTGGATTTTTGTTCGAGTGGCGGAGAAACCTATGTTGTAATGGCAACTCCAATTAGTCCAAAAAGTGAAGATGAACCAAACGGCGCGATTTTCGTTTATAAATCAATTTCAAGTGTAGATTTTATCACACAATTAAGTACTTCAATGGACTGTGCAATTGGAGAAATTTCTAATTCAACATGGAATGCAACTTCAATTGTTGGTCTTAGAGGCAAAAAAATTGAAAAAGAAGAAATGCTCAAAACTGTTGAAGAAACAAAAAAATCTTATTCAGAAGTTGATTTTGTAGGAAAAAGAGAATATTTCTGTTTGTACACACCGTTGCTAAATGAACAAAATGAAAATATTGGTCTTTATTTTATTGGATTAGAAACTGTTTTAAGAGATATTGTAGTTGAAACAACAATTAAAAATATTTTTATTATCGCAATTGTTGCTTTAGTTCTTATTGTTTTGATTATCAATTTCTTTGTTTTGACTCCTTTATTGAACAGACCTTTAAAAAATTTGATTCAAGCGGTAGAAAATCTTTCTTCTGGAGAAGCCGATTTATCTTACAGAATGCCTGTAAAAGGAAACGGTGAATTACCAAAGATTTCTTCGCTCATCAATAACTTTGTGGCAAAATTACAAAGCATTATTTACGATTTAAGAACAGCGCAAGAATCCCTTTCTATCATTGGTGAAGGGTTGGGAACAAGTTCCGAAGAATCTGCAAGTGCAACAGCACAAATTATGGCAAACATTCAAGGAATTAAAAATCAGAGTGAACATCAGGCAGAAAGTGTAGAAAGAACTTCATCTATCTTGTTGAGTTCAAATAATTCGTTCTCAATGCTTGCAAATTTGATTGAAGAACAAGTTGCTTCTATTACAGAATCAGCGGCTTCAATTCAAGAAATGATAAACAATATTTCTGCTGTAAACGATTCTGTTGATTCAATGACAAAGAGTTTTAGCGATTTGACAACAACAGTTTCTGAAGGACAAAGAAAACTTTCTACTGTAGATGAAAATGTAAAAGCAATTTCTGACCAATCAAAAATGCTTGTTGATGCAAACAACATTATTTCTAAAATCAGTAAACAAACAAATCTTCTTGCTATGAATGCGGCAATTGAAGCGGCTCACGCGGGCGAAGCAGGAAAAGGATTTAGCGTTGTTGCAGATGAAATCAGAAAACTTGCTGAAACTTCGGCCCAACAATCTAAGAGAATTTCGGCAGAATTGGCAGATATTACAGATTCAATTGAAGCTGTTGTAGTTTCATCTGGCGAATCAAACGAAGCATTCAACGATATTGTTAGTAGCATTGGAGATACAAATCTTCTTATCCAAAAAATTCAGGATGCAATGGAACTTCAAAACGAAGCTTCAAAACAAGTTCTTGCATCTCTAAATGGAATGCAGAATCAAACAACACAAGTTGATGAAAAATCAAAAACTCTTGTTGAAAACTTAGAGCAAGTTAATTTGGAAATGGACAACGTTACACAAATTTCTTCTACAATTTTTGGAAGTATGGATGAAATGGCACACGGTTCTACAGAAATTAACACAGCGGCTCAAAAAGTTTCGGAAATGGCAATTCAAACAAGAGAAAATATTGAATCCATGACAAATTTGTTGGGACAATTTAAGATTTAATTTTTGTAAAACGAAAAAATTATGCAGATTCTCATAAATATTCAAAAATGTAGAATTCAAAATGACAAGGAAATTTTTATAAAAGAATTTTCTTGTCAAATTAAAGCAACAGAAAATTGGCTTGTAATCGGACCAAATGGTGGCGGAAAAGCTGATTTTCTGAATGCGCTATCAGGAAACTTAAAATTCATTAAAAATCAGGACGACTCAATTTTAGAAATTCCACAACCAAATGATTTGGAACTTGTTTCTTTGGAAAAAGCCGCCCGAATTATTCAAGAAGAACGTGAAAATGATGAAAGTGAATATTTGGAAGGTGGCGTTGATATTGGCCGAACAGGAAAAGTTTTTATTGCGCAAAGTCTAAAAAATCCAGACCAAATAAACCAAATTGAAAATTTGCCGGAAGTAAAACTTTGTGGAATTCAGCACATTTTGGAACGTGGCTTAAAATATATGTCTACGGGTGAAATTCGCCGAACGTTGCTAGCTAAAGCGTTAATTTCCAAAAAGAAACTTTTAATTTTGAGCGACCCTTTTGCCGGAATTGACGTGGAAAGTAGAAAAATTCTGCTTGATTTTTTTACACAGATGACAAATCCACACGCAGAAAATCACCAAGGAACACAAATCCTTCTTTGTATGGAACGTTGGAACGAAATTCCGCAAACGATTACGCACGTAATAGAATTTTCAAATAAAGAAGTTTCATTTTGTGGCGAACGAAAAGAATATGAAATCATTTTGCAAAAACGAAAAGCCGAATCAGAAAATCAAATTGAAAAACAAAAACAGGATTTTGAAAAAGAACTAAATCAAACTTTGCAAGAAACTTTTGTTTTGCAAAACGAAAAATCAGATTCAGAAGATGAAGAAATCCTTGTAGAAATGAAAAACGTGAATGTTGGCTGGGACGGTCGTTTGGTTTTAGAAAATCTAAACTGGACGCTCAAAAAACACGAACATTGGCTAATTCGCGGACCAAACGGATGTGGAAAAACAACTTTTTTGGAATTAATCACGGGCGACAACAAACAAGTTTACAGCAACGACATTTGGATTTTTGGAATCAAACGCGGAAGTGGCGAATCAATTTGGGACATAAAAAAACGATTGGGAATAGTTTCGTACCGATTGCACGTAGAATACAGAATGATTGGCGGAATCAGTTTACAAAACGTAATAATTTCTGGATTTAGAGATTCCATTGGTTTGTACGGTGAAGCAACCGACGTAGAAAAAGACGCTGCAAAAAAATGGCTCAAATTGGGTGGATTTATTAATCGCGAAAATGAATTGTTCAGCAATTTGAGTTATGGAGAACAACGCGCAATTTTAATTTTACGAGCCGCAGTAAAATGCCCGGAAATTCTTATTTTGGATGAACCTTGTCACGGCTTGGATGAAGAAAACCGAAGAATGATTTTGCATTTATTAGATTTGATTGCAGAAAATAAAACTTCCACATTATTGCACGTAACCCACGACATGAATGAAGTTCTAAAATGCGAAAAACACATTTTAGAAATGGAAAAGAAATAATTCAAAAACTCATTTTAAATGACAAAAACACAAATATTGACATAATCAAATTTTATATCATTGAAGAGAGTGAATGAATTTGATATAGTAATAATATGAGTGAAAATAAAGATTTATGCCCTTGCGGTTCAGGGAAAAAGTATGGCGAATGTTGTGAACCGATTATTAAAGGAAAAACAAAAGCATTAACAGCAGAAGCTTTGATGAGAGCTCGTTACACTTCTTATGTAAAACAAGAAATTGATTTTATTTTGACTTCTTGTGAAGAAGGCGACGGAATTGCAGAAATTGACAAAAAAGCAACTGAAGAATGGAGCCGTGAATCAACATGGAACGGACTTCAGATTCTTCGTACAGAACAAGGTGGCGAAAACGACGAAGAAGGTGTTGTTGAATTTATTGCAGATTACACTTTCCATCAGATGAAAGATAAACATCACGAAATCGCTGGATTCAAAAAAATCAACGGTGAATGGAAATACGTTGCAGGAAACATCATTACTACAACAGTAAAACGTGATGGAAGAAAAATTGGTCGTAACGAACCATGTCCTTGCGGAAGTGGTAAAAAATATAAACAGTGTTGTGGTCGCTAAAAAGTGAATATTCAAATAGGTTTTCATTCCATAGAAGAAAAGGTTCTCAGTCTAGAAAAATCAAAAGATATTAAAAAATATCATATTTATTATAGCAAAGTAGGGCCTCGTGTAAAAAAAATTCTTGCTTCGGCAAATAAAATTGGATTGGAAGCAACACTTGTAGACGAAAAACAACTAGATTCTTATGTTCAAAATCTTCCTGAATCAATGAAAGAACATCGTGGAATTGTGATGATTTATTCAGGAGAAGAAGTTCAGCAAAATAATCAAGTTGAATTTGACGATTGGATTAAAGAATCAAAAAATCTAGAAAATGCAACTGTTGTAATTTTGGACAGAGTAACAGATCCGCACAATGTTGGCGCAATTTTAAGAAGTTGTGATCAATTTGGTGTGGATTTGGTTATTATGCCAGAACGAAAAAGTGCAAATAACATTGAAGACAACGAAGTAATTGCTCGTTCAAGCGCTGGTTCTTCAACTTGGGTGCCTTATTCTGTTGTAACAAATTTAGTTCGTGCGGCAGAAAAATTAAAAGACGCAGGTTTTTGGTTGTATGGAGCAGATGCTGGTGGCGAAAATTGTTGTTCTACAAATTTTGCACAAAAATCTGTTTTAATAATGGGTAGCGAAGGAACAGGAATTTCTAAATTGTTGGAAGAAAAATGCGATTTTATTGTTTCAATTCCAACTTGCGGAAAAATTGATAGTTTAAATGTTTCTGTAGCAACCGGTGTTTTACTTTACGAATTATACAGAAGAAAAATTCAATAGAAGGTGGTGTTTATGTCTAGAAAAGATATGATTGCACAAAAAGCAAGAAGAAAATCAACTTTAAAATCTTTAAAACAAAAGAAACGCTCTAGACTTCGTCAGTTAAAAAATGACTATGAAGAATCTATTAGAACAATTAATATTCAATATTCAGAAGATCCAGAAAGATTAAAAGCAAAATATGCTGCCGAAGATTACGCAAAATCTGAAAAAGCAAAAAAACGTGCAGCAAACAGAATTTCTCGTGCAAAAGAAGTAATCGAGATTGAGAAAAATTCAAGAAAACTTTCTGCAAGTGAAGAAATTGGAAGTTCAATTGTTCAAGGTCTTGGAGCATGTATTTTTATTGCTGCAACTGCTATTTTGGATACAATCGCTTTGAATTACGCAAAAAACTTTTTTACATTTACTGCGGTTTTCTATTCACTTTTTGGTGGCTCGATGATTTTAATGTATTTATTCTCGCTTTTGCAGCACGCACTTGTAAATCTAACTGCAAAAAGAGTTTTTAATAGATTAAGTCACGTTTGGGCATTTTTAAACATTGGTTTTGGTTATTCTGCATATACAATTACAAAAATCCAAGGTGTACAAGGTTGGGTTATTTTTGGAATTGTATGGGCAATAGCATTTACTGGAATTATGTTCTTTTCTATTTCTGGAAAACGTTTTGAAAAATTAAACATTGTTTTCTATGTGATTTCTGGATTTACAGGAATTTTTGCTTGTAAAACATTGTACGAAGTTCTTTCTACAAAAAGTTTTACAATGTTGGTTTTAGGAGCAGTTTTCTATTTGATAGGACTTATCTTCTACAATTTGAAAAAAGTTAAATACATGCATTTAATTGGAAATATTCTTATGTTATTTGCAAGTATTTATGTATTCTTCTCTTTATTCTTTATCAACGCATAAAAGAAAAATATATATGATGAAAAAATCAGAATTCTGTTTTCAGGATTCTGATTTTTTTTTGCTAAAACTACATCCACAATAATCTTGTCTGTATAAATCAAATTCTGAACTTATTTCCAAACTTCTTTTAAATCCATTTTTCTTTTTAAAATCTGATGTGAGCCATTTTGGTCCTGATTCAGAAAGATTTTGTAATTCATTACCAAGAATATTTATTTTTTCTGCATCTTTGAACGGACTTATGCTCAACGTTGTACAAAAATATTCAAAATTATTTTGTTTTGCATAATCATAGGCTTTTTGCATGCGGAATTTGTAACATCGGCGACAACGTTCACCGCGTTCTGGTTCAAAAGCTAATTCTGGATTTGTTTTAATATCAATTGCATTAAAAAATTCTTCTGGGTTATATTCTGTTTGAATAAGTTGGATATTATTTTTAATTGCTGGTTCAAACTTTGGTAAAAAGTCAATTAATTCTTGCAATCTGCGTTCATATTCCGTTTGTGGATAAATATTTGGGTTGTAATAAAGGATTGTAATTTGAAAATGTTCGCTCAAATATTCCAAAACGTACGAGGAACAAGGTGCGCAACAAGCATGGAGCAAAAGCGATGGTTTTTTATCTGAAAGCGACGTAATTAATTCATCAAGTTGTTTTTGATATGAAGATTTCATTTTTCGTTTTGTGAAGAAAGCGCGTTTGTTGCGGCTGCCATAAAAACAACGCTCGCAATTTCTTCGTCTGGAATTGGTGAAACAATGATTTTGTTTTCTTTTACCATTGTTTCTGTTATTGAAGCAACGTTTTGTCCAACGGAACCTTCATTCATTAAAATTTTTACGTTTTGAAGAGTTCCGTTTTGAACAATTAGTTCTAATTTTACTTTTAAAAAAGTTGTATTTGCATAACCTGTATAAGTTCCATCCGCAATATTTGAAATTTCAATGTTTTGAAGAGAAAGATTTTTTAATTCTTTAATTTGATTTCTTTTTCTGTTAATGGAATAAGAAACAAAAACTAAAATCAAACATAAAAAAATACAAATATATTTAAACGCAGAGGTATTTGTTTTCATATTATTTTAATTGCAATCCGTCTTTAAAAGCATTTCCAACTTTTGCGCCAAGTTTTAAATAATCGTGATTTGCAGGATCATAAACAATTGGATTAAGTTTGGAAACATCAATTTTGCCGTCAGCAGTAAGGATTTTTTCATCAACGTTCACGTTTTGAATTTTTCCTACAAGACGGCAAGTTTTTTCATCATAACTAATCATGGAACATTCTAATGCAAAAGAAAGTTCTTGGATGATTGGTGCATCTACAAATTCTGATTTTATTGCGTGAAAACCAGCTTTTTCAAATTTGTTTGGAACGTCGTTACCAGAAACAATTCCGACGTAATCGCAAGCAACAACGTGTTCTTCATCAGCCATGCTAACAGTAAACGCTTTTTTTTGTAAAAGATTTTTTACTGTTTTGTGTTCAGGGCTCAAACAAATTGAAATTTCATTTTCTTCGCTAATTCCACCCCAAGCGGCGTTCATTGCATCTGGGACGTTATTTTCATCATAAGTTGCAACAATAAAAACAGGCATTGGATATGCGTATGTTTTTGCTCCAAGATTCTTTCTCATAAAAGGCTCCTAAGATTAGAGTTTTCCGCTTTCTGCAGCGCCTGGTAAACCAATGTCTTTTCTGTAGAATGCTTTATCAAATTTTACGCTAGAAATTCCTTGGTAAGCTTTTTCCCACGCTTCTTTAAATGTTTCGCCATAAGCACTACAAGCAAGAACGCGTCCACCACTTGTAAGTAAATCTGTTTGACCGTCTCTGTCTTTTCTTTGACCAGCAACAGCTCCGGCAATAAAGATTTTTGCTGTACTCTGTTCAAGGATTTGCTGATTAAAAGAGATAGGAAGTCCTTTTTCGTAAGAACCTGGGTATCCTCCAGAAACTACAACAGGAGCAACTTGGTAACCTTTTTTCCAAGCAAAATTGAAATCTTTTAAAGTTCCATTTGTAATTGCGCAACACATAGAAGCAAAATCAAAATCCATCAAAGGAAGAACAGCTTGTGTTTCTGGGTCTCCAAGACGAACGTTATATTCAAGAAGTTTTGGACCATTTTTTGTAAGCATTACACCAAAGAAGATAAATCCGCGATAATCGTATTTTTCTTTGATAAGACCTTCTAAGGTTGGTTCAAGAATATTTTTGTTGAATAATTCCATTGTTTTGTCTGTCACATCGTCGAGCGGACAAACAGCGCCCATTCCACCAGTGTTTGGACCTTTTGCTCCGTCCATCAAACGTTTATGGTCTCTAGCTGGCAAGAAAGGAACGATAGTTGCACTTCCTTGAACTGCATATTCAGGAGTTACAGAAACAGCTGCCAAAACAGAAATTTCTACACCTTCAAGATAATCTTCGATAACAAGTTTTTTTCCAGCGTCACCAACGCGACCGCTATCCATAATATCAACAACAGCGTCCAAGGCTTCTTGTTCAGTTGCAGCAACAACAACACCTTTTCCTGCTGCAAGTCCGTCAGCTTTAATAACGATTGGAGCACCGTGTTTTTTGATATATTCACACGCAGCCTCTCTTGAAGTAAATGTTTCACTTGCTGGACAAGCAACGTTATATTTTTTCATGAATGTTTTTGCAAGGTCTTTACTTGCTTCTAATTGTGCAGCGTCTTTTTTTGGTCCGATACATGGAATATCAGCTTTCCAAAATTCATCTGCATAACCTTCTGCAAGAGGATCTTCTGGGCCAACAACTGCCATGCGACAATTTTCGTGGCGTGCAATTTGGATAAAATCAGGTTCACCGTTATCTACAATGTAGTCGCATTTTTTTGGATCAATATTTACACATTTTGATTCATTTGCAGTTCCACCGTTTCCTGGAACAACAATCACCTTGTCTACAACAGAACTCTGAGCGAGTTTCCAACATATGGTGTGTTCGCGGCCACCATTACCGATAACAATTATATTCATACGATTATTCTATTGGAAATAGGGGTTTCTATCAATAATTAAAAGATTTGTAAAAAGATAATTTGTTGAATTTCTAAGGAATATACAATAATATGGAAGATACTTATATGACAATAAAAGATACAAAAGACAAAGTTCGAATTATAAATAACTATTTCGCGAATCAAAAAGATGTTTTTACAGCTCAAGATTTGAATCACTATTTGCGTTCTTGCGGAATAAAATTATCAAAAGATAATATTTTGGATATTTTGGAAACTTCAAATCTTGTTTTTACTCTTATGCATGAAGAATTTATAACTCGTGCGGGAGTTTTTTCAAATAAATGGTTCAGTTTTAGACCAACAAGAGAAGAAGTAAAAAAAGGAATGTTTATGATTGGACACAGAAGTATTCCTTTTACAAATCCAAATGTTACGCCAGATAGATATGTTATTGTAGATGGTCTAACAAAAAGAAAAATAGCACCAAGTTCAGCTACTTTTTCTATGAATTGTACGACAGATTGTTTTTCTCTTTTTGGTGAAGGATATGTTCTGCCTATAATTTTTAATGATTACAATAATGATTTACAATTAGCAGAGTTAAAAAATGTTATGCCACAAGAAGTAAAAATGACAGCGTGGCCTATTTTGGCATTAACAGGTTCTCAAGGTTTTAGATTTGGAGACAGAATTCTTTGTAGAATAACAGATTGGAGTAAAAATATAATTGAACTTTTTGTACAAAGAAATGAACCTGATAATATGGTTGTAACACAAGAAGAATTGGACCGAAAAGATTGGTATTCTCTTTTGGAAGAACGAATGATTCAAAGTTTTGAAAGACACGGGCCGCTTACTTCTGTAGAAGAACAACTTTCTCTTTTATATTTGGAAAATCAACAGGATTTGTGTACAGAAGTTTGTGGTTCAATAGAAGAAGTTTTGCTAAATACAAAAAATATAAAATTTGTTCCTTATGGCGTTGAATCACGACTTTGGAAAGCAAAAACAGATATTCCATTTCTTGGCCCATGGAATCAGTTATCGGCAGAAGCTTTTTTAGTTTCGGAGTTTTATTCGGTTTTTTCGCCAAACGTTATGGAAGTTTATTTGATAGATTATCTGAGTTCTTCTAAAACAAAAATAAAATTGAATGAAATCACGGTAGATTTTTTGCATTCAATTTTTCCTCCTTTTGAGCATTTGGAAGCAGATGAACAAAAATTTATTTTATTGAATATGAAAAAACGCTATGATATAATATTAAGAAACTTTAATCCATTTGCAGAACCTGAAATTGCAGCAGTTAGAAAGCAAGTTTTGGATTTATATACACGAGTAGCTCTTATTTTAAGTTCACTTTCAAAGTCTGGTTTGGAATTAGAATGTTTTCCGCAACAAGATTTGATTGTTCTTCTTCAATTATTTGATCATATGACTAGAATGATTGATGAACTTGGACTAAATGCAACTTCACAAAATTTTCCAATAGATGATGTTTTGCTTTCTCTTGAAGGAATGGAAGAAACTTTTACAGATGTTGGAAGTTCAATAAAAACAGCTTTGGATGTAAATACATATAAAAAAATAAAAGTAATTGAACAAAATACAGAGGATTAAAAAATGGAAAACGAAACAACACTTGCAGAATTAATTCATCGCGGTGGAATTTTTAAAAATGTTGAAGGTTCATCACCAGAAGAAATTTATGATAATTTTTCCAAAATGATAGATTTACCTTATGGTATGACTTCTGAACAATTGTATAATGCTTTATGTACAAGAGAAAAAGTTTTAAGTACAGCAGTTGGAAATGGAATTGCTTTGCCACATGCTCGTGCTCCAATTGTAAAAGAAGAACAGGATCAAAAAATTTGTGTTCTTTATTTAAAAAATTCTTTAGATATGAACGCTCCAGATGAAAAACTTGTTAATGTAATGTTTGTTTTATTAACACACAATACACAAATTCATCTAAAAGTGCTAACTAGTCTTGCAGGATTATTCAGAAAGGCAGTATTCAGAAAAGCGTTGGAATCACAAGCAGATGAAGCAGAATTGCTTAATTTAATTAGGGAATTAGATTAATTCGGCACTTGAATTAATTATTTATAATATAAATAGAGGTTTTTTATGGACAAAAAAGCAATTGAAGCTGTTGCACTTTCAATTCGCAGCTTATCAATGGATGCAATCCAAAAAGCAAATTCAGGACACCCAGGTCTTCCACTTGGTGCTGCAGAAGCAGC
>SUWN01000045.1 GCA_015061465.1 Treponema bryantii
TACCAAAATTTTCAATAAATGGATAAACTCTATTCTTATTTGTATTTAAAACATTGTAAATTTGAACAGATGAAGTAATATTAGATTTTAAGTCTTCATGATTTTCTATTTTTGTACTAAGAATTTCTGGTTCAATATCTTTTGTCCAAATTACGTCTTCATCAATTTTATATATTTTCTTTTTTAATGTATCAGAATCAATATTAATCAACTTTGTATTTTGAGAATTTGAACATGAAAAAATAAAAACAGAAAGAAGAGAAAATAAAACAAATCTTAAATAAAAACACTTCATTTAAATTGATTCTATCATAAAAAATAAATTACGTCATTAAAAATTATTTTGGGCAAAAAAAAATCGGCTTAAACCTAAGCCGATTTTTATGGGCAGTGAGAGGGTCGAACTCCCGACATTCTGGGTGTAAACCAGACGCTCGTACCATCTGAGCTAACTGCCCGTACTGTTGTTTCAGTTGATGTATTATTTATACCAAATATAAAAAAAAGTGTCAATACATTAAAACACTTTTTTCCAAAAAAAATTAATTTTTTTTTAATTTATTACAAATTTATATTTAAATTTATTTTGAGCATCTTTTTCTATTAAGCCGACAAATTCCCCCGCAAAAGAAAATACAGCACAATTTTCATTTTGTTTTATAAAATCAATTTTATCAGCAAAATGACTTGATTTTAAATAACGACCGTGTAAAAAATCATCTTCCTTTTGTTCATTTACAAGATGAAGATTTACAAATCCACATTGATTAGAAACATCTTCTGTAAAAGAATTAATATTTTCTAAAATTTCATCTTTAATTGATTCACTAATCTTTGGAAGAGAATCTTTATCTGAATTAAAATATAGATTTACGTTTTCAATACAATTTTTAATATTAAATTCGTTTAAATATTTTTTACCAACAGAATCTTCAATTTTGAAGTTTCCAACTTTTGTTCTGAAAAGTCCAATTAAATGCGCAGAACTAGAACAATCAGCTCCAATATCTCTTGCAAGACTACGAATATAAGTTCCTTTTGAAACTGAAAACTCAATATGTGCGTATTCAACTTTATTTTCAGCATTTTTTTGAACAGCTATCAATTTATTATAAAAAATGTTTATCTGTCGCTTTGGAATTTCAACATTATGTCCACTTCGAACCAAATCACTTGCACGCTTTCCATTTATATGAATTGCAGAAAATGACGGAGGAATTTGTTCCATTTGTCCATTATATCGTTTTAACACGGAAATAAGTTCTTCTTCTGTAGGTAAATCAGTTGTCTTAATAACTTGCCCTGTATATTCAAGAGTATCTGTTTCTGATCCAAATTTAATAACTGCTTCGTAAGTTTTATCAAATTCAGTAATATTTCCTGCAAGTTTTGTAAGACGTCCTGTACAAACAACCAATAATCCTTGTGCAAAACTATCTAACGTTCCTGTATGGCCCACTTTGGAGGTTTTTAATGCTTTTTTTATGATATTTAATGATGAAAAACTTGTGTAAAAAGGCTGTTTGGCAAGCAAAATAATACCATCTTGCTTGCCAACAGAATTATTTGAATTATTCTTCAACTTGATTTTGCTCTCTTTCTTTTGATTCAGCTTCAAGTTGATTTAATGTTTGAACCATTTTAAATCCACTTTTCATTCCAGAATCAACAATAAATTGTAATTTTGGAAATTGTCTGATTCTCATTTTTTTTGCTATAGACGATTGAATAAAACCTGCGGCTGAATTTAACCCAGCAACACCACGTTTTACTTGATTATCTGTTAAGAAACTAGAAACATACACTTTGGCATAACCAAGGTCGCTTGTTACTTCAACCCTGTTTATGCTCAAAAAAGTAGAAACACGATAATCTTTTACTTCGCCACGAAGAATCAATTGTGAAATTTCGTCGCGAAGTTGGTCATTCAATCTTTGTAATCTATACTGACCCATTAAACAGTTTCTCCCATTACGTTTCTTCTTTCAATTTCAGCTTTTTCTTCTGCAAGAGTTTTTCCTAACTTGCGAGCTACGCTGATAATTTCAAAGATTTCAAATTTATCGCCAACCATGATGTCGTGCCAGTTTTCAAGCCCAATACCACATTCGTATCCTGTAGAAACTTCTTTTGCATCGTCTTTGAAACGTTTGAGAGAAGAAATCTTTCCTGAAAACTTAACAATTCCATCACGGATAAGATTTACGCTAGAATCGCGTTTTACGATACCTTCAGAAACGATACATCCAGCAATAACACCAACTTTTGGTACTTTGAAAGTTTCTCTAACTTCAACCATACCGATAACTTCTTCTTTTGTATCTGGTTGGAGCATACCTTCCATAGCAGCTTGGATTTCTTCGATACATTTGTAGATAATGTTATATTTTCTGATTTCTACACGTTCTGTATCAGCCAAAATCTTTGCTTTTGGAGTTGGTCTAACGTTAAATCCTATAATAATTGCATTTGAGTCAGCTGCAGCAAGAGTAACGTCACTTTCGTTAATAGCACCCGCACTTGAGTGAATTACAGAAAGACGAATTTCTCTTGTAGAAAGTTTTTCTAAAGATTGTTTTAAAGCTTCTGCTGTACCTTGAACATCGGCTTTAATGATTACTTTGAATTCTTTTACTTCATTATCAGCAATATCATCATACAAAGTATCAAGAGTTGTCTTTTTAACAGCTTTTGCAGCTTCGTTACGTTTGAGTTCCTGACGTTTTTCTGAAATATCAGTTGCATCTTTGATAGTTTTTGTTACTTGGAATGGATCCCCTGCATTTGGAACATCAGACATACCGAGAACTTCTACAGGAGTTGATGGACCAGCTTCTAAGATTTCTCTACCACGGTCATCACTCATTGCACGAACTTTTCCTGAGTAAATACCTGCAACAAAAGGATCACCTTTGCGCAATGTACCACGTTGAACAATAACAGAAGAAACAATACCACGTCCATGTTCAACACGTGATTCAAGGATTTTTCCTTCTGCACGACATTGATTATTTGCTTTAAGTTCAAGCATTTCAGCTTGTAAAAGAATTGCATTTAATAAATCATCAATTCCTTCACCTTTTAACGCACTGATGTGAACATATTGAGTATCTCCACCCCATTCTTCTGGAGTAAGACCTTTATCACTCAATTGAGTTTTTACTAAATCAGGATTTGCTTCAGGTTTATCAATTTTGTTTACAGCAACAATAATTGGAACTTTTGCGTCTTTTGCGTGGCTGATAGCTTCTAAAGTTTGAGGCATAACACCATCATCAGCAGCAACAACAAGAACAACGATATCTGTAACTTGAGCACCACGAGCACGCATCATTGTAAATGCTTCGTGTCCAGGAGTATCCAAGAATGTGATTTTTCCACCTTCTGTTGTAACAGAATAAGCACCAATATGTTGTGTAATTCCTCCAAATTCTCCGGCTGCAACATTTGACTTACGAATAGCGTCCAATGTTTTTGTTTTACCGTGGTCAACGTGTCCCATTACAGTAACAATTGGAGGACGAGGTAATAAATCAATTCCTTCGTCGCTATCACTTTCGATTACTGTTTCATCATAAAGATTAACAATATTTACTTTACAACCATATTCTTCTGCAACAAGTGTTGCTGTATCTGAATCAATTGATTGTGTGATAGTTACCATCATTCCCATTGCAAACAATTTAGCAATAATTTCGTTTGCTTTAAGGTTCATTTTTCTTGCTAAATCAGAAATAGAGATTGATTCTAAGATATCAATTTCTTTTGGAACAACGTTTGCTGGAGTTTCAACTTTCTTTTTCTGTTCAAAGATTTTGTCGTCAAACTGTTCTTCATCTTTTCTGTTGTAAATCTGTTTTTTGCCTTTGAACGCAGCTTTTTTAGAAGGCTGACGTGATTGGTCAACAGTTGGTAGCGGAGGAGCCATATTTCCTCTTCCACCCATGCGGAAAGCACCACCTTGATTGTTATTAAATCTTTGTTGGTTATTCTGGCCGCCTTGTCGATTTTGTCCACCTTGACGATTTTGGAAATTTCCGCCCTGACGATTTTGTCCACCTTGTCGGTTTGAAAAATTCTGTCCGTCTTTATCACGATTATTATCGCGTTCACGGTTTTGGTAACCTTGTCGAGCTTGTGCACCAGTAAATCCACCACCGTCACGATTGTATGGACGATTTCCTTTGTTATTAAATCCGCCGTTTCTTCCATTCTGACGATTTCTGTTGTCAGAAAGATTTCCAGCTTTTACGTTTGGTCTTGAAGGATTTAATTCAAATGTTGTTTTACTCTTTTGTTCAGGTTTATCAGATTTTGGAGTTTGACTTGCTCCACCCTGATTTTGTCCATTATTTTGCTTTTGAACATTTGGAGTTTTCTTTTCAGACTGAGGAGTGGATGAATTCTCAGCCTTTTTTACAACTACATGAACGTTATCTTTTTTAGACGCATCTGCAGTTGGTTTTGTGTTTTGAGGCTGTTGAGATTTTTTCTTTACCACAACTACTCGTTTTCTTTCTGCTGAAGCAGCAGGTGTTGTTTGAGTTACATCCTTTTGCTTTTTGTGAACCACAAATTCGGGCTTTTTTTCTAATTCATCCGCCATATTTTATCCTATTCCTCATCCTCTTCAAATTCGAATTCTACACCACAAACTGGACATTGTGTCATATCCAATGTAATTTTTGCACCACATTCTGGACAGAAGTATTCATCTTCTTCTGCTTCAGGTTGTGATTCATTTGTTTCGTTTTCAACTTGATTTGTAAAATCTTCATCTTCTTCTACAAATTCAACATTTTCATTAATTAATCCGTTGATTGTTTCTAAATCATCGGCAGTAACACCTTCGATATGAATTGTATCATTATCAAAAGCTTCTACAAAATCTTCAATTTGTTCAAATCCATTTGCAATCAACAAATCAGCAATTTCTTTATTAACACCTGGTAATTCTGCGATTGTTGTAATTTCATCAAATGATTCTTCTTCATCATTAAAGAGACTTCTTGCAGATTGAACAGTTGAAATTTCAGAGAAATCAATTTCAGCTGCTTGTTCAACAGTTTTTACATCGATATTCCAGTCACAAAGTCTGTTTGCCAAGCGAACGTTTTGACCTTGACGACCAATTGCCAATGAGAACTGACTGTCTTGAACAATAGCAAGTGCTTGCTTTTTATCAGCATCCATGATAATTACTCTATCAACTTGTGCAGGAGAAAGAGCATTTTTGATGAAAACAACAGGATCTGGATCGTATTTTAATACATCGATTTTTTCATTCAATAATTCACGAATAACGTTTTGAATACGAACCCCTTTTAATCCAACACAAGCTCCAACTGGGTCAACTTCTTCACGTTTTGAATAAACTGCTATTTTTGTTCTATAACCAGCATCACGAACGATTTTTGTAATTTCTACAGTTCCATCGCTGATTTCTGGAACTTCTTTTTCTAAGATAGAACTTACGAGTTTTGGATCGCTTCTAGAAAGAACAAGTTGTAAACCTGAATTTGTTTTTTTAACTTCAACGATTAAACCTTTAATTCTATCGCCTTTTTCATAGAATTCGAGTTTAGATTGATTTTTTAATGGTAAATATCCTTCGATTTTTCCAGCATTTCCTAAATCTACGTAAATATTTCCATTTTTTTCGCGTTGATAATAACCAATAATGATTTCACCAACTTTATCTTTATAATCATTGTACAAAGAATCTTTGAATGTTTCTGTTAAACCTTGGTGAGCAGTTTGCTTACCTCTATCTACAGCAGAACGATCGAATTCTTTTGGATTTTCAATAATATCTACTTCATCACCTTCTTCGATTTCTGAACTAAGTTTTTGCGCATCCTCTAATTCAATTTCTTTGACAGGATCATAAACTCCATCTACAACAACTTTACGTGAATAGATTTTTACATCAGACATATCATCTTCAAATTTTACAATTGCGTTTTCATCTGTTCCGTAAGTTCTTTTGTATGCAGCCTTAAGTGCTCTTTCAATTGTCTGCCGTACTGATTCTTCTGAATAACCTTTTTCTTGAATCAATTGGCGGATAGCCTCTGCCATTTCTGACATATCAAGCCCCCTATTTATTTTGTATAAATTTTGCTTTCGCTATATTTTCATAAGAAACAGTGAATGATTCACCATTTTCTGTTTCCATAGTAACCGATTTATCATCAGCAGAAAGGATTTTTCCACCTGTCCAATCTGTTATAGTTTTGTCCCAAACTCTAACGTTGTAACCTGTAAAAATTGTGAATTCTGCCGCATTTTTTATATTGTGTTCAATTCCTGGACTTGTAAGTTCCATTGTTGTCTCATCAGTTCCCAATAAAGCTTCTAATCTTGGAAGAAGAGCACGATGAACTTTTGCACAATCGTTAATGCCTACACTTTGATTTGGATCTGGTGATGAAATAATTGCTGAAATTTTTGTAACGGTTTTTGCAGGAATAATTTTTAAGTCAACAAGTTTAAAACCAAGTCCTTCTACCAAAGGTGCACAATCATTATAAAATTTAATTGATTTGTAAGGTATAAATTCCACTTTGTTTCCTTATAAAAAAAGATAAGTACATAAAAAAAGACCCGTTTGCACGAGTCCATTTCAAAATAATAATTAAAATGTACACCCATAATTTAACAATTATATAGAAAATTGTCAACTAATCTAAAAAAAAGTTGACAAATTCATATTCTACAATGACAATTATGAATATGAGCGAAGAAATTCAAATAAGACAAAATAATATTCAAAAAACAATAGGCTCTTCGTACAAACGTAAAATCGGAGATAGAGTTGACGGACGCAGAATCAGAAGTTTAGATCCAATGACATATGTAGCTAACTTTATTATGCCAACACGGGCAGCTTCACAAAATCTTTTTACAGATTCTGTTGATATTGAGAAAATGAATAAATTTATTCATGAAAAGAGAAAACAAGGATTTACAAATTTTGGAGCAATGCATGTCTTAGTTGGTGCATATGTCAGAACTATTTCGCAAAAACCTGGTATAAACAGATTTATAAATGGTTATAGAATCTATGCTAGAAACAACATTGAAATTTCCATGGCAGTAAAAAAAAGCATGGAATTAAATGCACCTGAAACGATGATTAAATTTATTTTTGAGCCAGATGTTACAATAAATGAAATTTATGAACAAATGACTCAAAAGATTACAGAATTTCAACAAACCTCAGAAGAACCTAGCGCATTTGATAAATTGGTATCAGTTTTGGGGTATATTCCTCGCCCTCTTATGATTTGCACAGTAAAATTTTTAAAATGGCTTGATTATCATGGTTGGATTCCTAGATTTTTAACATTATTAAGTCCTTTTCATGGTTCTTTAGTAATTACATCAATGGCATCTTTAGGAATAAATCCGATTCACCATCACCTTTACAATTTTGGTAACGTACCCGTTTTTATTGCTTTTAGTGCAACTAGACATCAAAAGGAATTAACAAAAAACGGTGAAATTGTTGATAAAAGATTTTTTGATTTTACAGTTACAACTGATGAAAGAATCTGCGACGGTCATTATTATGCATGTGCTGTAAAAGATATAAAAAAATATTTATTGAATCCAGAATTGCTAGAAATTCCTCCTGAAAAAGTAATAGAAGATATAAGATAAATTTTTTTGTTCATTCAACTTATTGAATTATACTCAAAATAGAAGTATGATATAGTAATTTTTATCTAAAATTTTGAGGTCATTTTTTATGAAAAACATTCAAAATAAATGGATTCGCGGAGCAATTCCTGCCCTACTTCTCCATTTTAGTATTGGTACAGTTTATTGTTGGTCTATATTCAGCCAAGAAATTGCTGAATATATCGGTTTTTCAAAAGGTGCTGTTGAATGGGCTTTTAGTTTTGCAATTTTCTTCTTGGGAATGAGTGCAGCATTTATGGGTAACATTGTAGAAAAAAATATCCATAAATCTTCTTTAATCGCTACAATCACTTTCTCTGTTGGAATGGCAGGAACAGGTTTCTTTATTTGGTTTGGTGGCGCTCATCAAGGTAGTGTTTTAGCTTTAATCGGAATCTACATTTGTTATGGTTTGATTATGGGAATTGGACTAGGAACTGGTTATCTTTCTCCTGTAAAAACTTTAATGTTGTGGTTCAAAGACAAAAAAGGTCTTGCTACAGGTCTTGCAGTTGCAGGTTTTGGTGGTGCAAAAGCAATCGCTTCTCCAATCATGCAAAAACTTCTTGGCGAAAATCAAAACGGTGAAATCTACAAAATGTTCTACATCCTTGCAATTGCTTATTTTGTAATGATGTTTATTGGTCATCTTTTATTAGCAAAACCAGCTGATTGGGTTGAACCTCAGACAAAATCAAAAGATGAAGGAATTATGGCAACATTAAAACGTGAACCACTTTCTAGTTATGTTGGAATTTGGCTTATGTTCTTTATCAATATTACTTGTGGTTTGGCATTAATCAGTCAAGAAAAAATGATTGTAAAATGTATTGGTCTTGGTGCAAGCATCGGTATTATTTCTACAATTTCTGCTATTTTCAACGCAGGTGGACGTTTAGGATTTAGTGCTTGGGCAGATAAATTAAAAGACAGAAACACAATCTATAAATTGATTTTTATTCTTTCAATTGTATTTACAGTTCTTGTTCTTGCAACTGGCGGAATTAAAAACGGATACGGAAAACCATTACTTATTACTTTAGTTCTTGCTTTGATTTTCTTTGTAAACGCAGGATACGGTGGTGGATTTAGTAACGTTCCTACACTTTTGAGTGACCACTACGGAATGGGAAGTATTTCTGCAATTCACGGAATTACTCTTTCTGCATGGGCATTCGCTGGTTTAGCAGGAAACCAAATGGCAAGCTGGATTGTAAATAACACAGGAAAATTTATTACAGACCAAGCAGGAAACAATGTAAACCCAACAGGTTATCAGAATGTTTTGTATGTAACTTGTGTACTTTATGCAATTTCTTTGCTTTTAAGTTTGTTCCTTGTAAAGCCAACTAAAAAAGAATCAAACTAATTTTATAAATTGATTTATAAAAGCCAGTTTTTACTTTGAATTTTCAGAGAAAAAACTGGCTTTTTTTTATCTAAAAAAATAAGGAAAATGTCATAATTTTTGAATTGTTTTATGAAATTTAGTGATATAAAATTATTATGTGATAAAAAATCATTCTCCATTAAAAAAAATCATTATTATACTCCTCATTTTTCTTTCTTTTCTTTCCATATTTGAAGTATCATTAATTTTAAAAATTAACAAACAAAATAAAGAAGTAATCACTATAAAACAAGACTCATCGCTACCAGCTCCAACTGTAAATATAAAGAAAGTTTTTGTAACAACAAAAAGACGAACTTTATGGGATAACAAACAAGATTCTACAATTGGTTCTTTTTATGAAATAACTTTATTTAACACAACAAATTCTGCTTTTACAGATTGGTCAGTTAAATTTCCTATTCCTCAAAATGCTTATGTTGAAAATCAATGGAATTGTAATGTTTTGTATTACGAAGGATTTGCAACCATCAAACCTCATTACAGTAATTCATCATCTGTAAAAAGTAATAACAACATTTCTTTTGGATTTACGCTTTCTTATAAAAACACGTTTATTCCTGAAGAATATGAAATTTCTGGAAGATTTGTTCAAAATATACTTTCAAATATTACAATAAGAATATTATTTATAATAATTTTGATTATTATTACAGGAATTATTTTTTCACTTGTAGCTTCTTTTATCTTTAAAAGACAAGTTGCTTTTTCGCAAGAACAACAAAAACGTGATAATGAATTTATTGAACAAACAATGAAATCTTTCACAAACTTTATTGATAATAAAGACCCTTACACAAGTGGACATTCAATTCGAGTTGCAAATTTTACAAAAGAAATTGCCAGACGAATGGGATTTGATGAACAAAATCAACTAAATATGTATTACGCTGCTTTAATGCATGATATTGGAAAAATCACAGTTCCAGATGAAATTTTAATGAAACAAACAACACTTTCTACAGATGAATGGGAACGAATTCAAAAACATACAGAAAACGGTGTTAGACTTCTAAAAGATTTTACTGTTTTACCAATAATTAAAGATGCTGTTTTATATCATCACGAACGTTACGATGGAAATGGATATGTATCTAAATTAAAAGGTGAACAAATTCCTTTAGTAGCAAGAATTGTATGTATTGCAGATTCTTTTGATGCAATGACAAGTAACAGATATTATAGATTAAAATTTTCTGATGATAGAACGATTAAAGAATTAGAAAGATGTGCTGGAAAACAATTTGACCCAAATATTGTTGTTCATATGATAGAAATGATAAAAGATGGCACAGTACACTCTCTTCAAGACTAAAAAATCAATTTGATTTATCAAAAAAAAATCCCGCACTCAAATCAGATAAGTCTAACTTGTGCGGGAAAAAAGATTAACTCATTTATATTTTATTCAGCTTTATCTTCTGCTTTTTTATTTGGAATTACAAGATTTAAGATGATTCCTACGATTGTAGCAAGAGCAACTCCACCCAAACTAAATGTAAAATCTTGTCCAACTTTGAATTGAAGTAATCCACCACCAATACCAAGAACTAAAATAACAGAAGAAATTGTAAGATTACGTTTATCTTCATAATTTACGCCAGCGTCAACGATTGTTCTAAGTCCGCTAGAAGCAATTAATCCGTAAAGCAATGTACAAATTCCTCCAAGAACTGGAGTTGGAATTGTTTGAATTAATGCACCAAATTTCTGACAGAATGAAAGAAGAACAGCAATAACAGCAGCTCCACCGATTACCCATACAGAATAAACTTTTGTGATTGCCATTACACCAATATTTTCACCGTAAGTTGTGTTTGGAGGTCCTCCCCATAAAGCAGCCCATGCAGTTGCAACACCATCACCTAATAAAGTTCTGTGCAAACCTGGTTCTTTGTAAAAATCTTTTCCTACAACTTTTGATGTTGTTAATGTATCTCCAAGATGTTCACAAATTGTTGCTAAAGAAACGATAATAAATGTAATAATTGCAACAATATTGAATTTTGGAGCCATCCAGAAATAACTTCCATCTGCGCCAGTTTGTAAGAATGGTAATGCAAACCATTTTGCTTCTTTTACAGCAGAAAAATCAATAAAGCGATAAGCAGGGAAAATAAATCCCATGATTAATGTAAATAAATATCCACCAATTAATCCAAAGAGAATTGATAATGTATTAAAAAATCCTTTGAAGAAAATTGAAGCAACAACAGCGATTAATAATGTAACTGCAGAAATGCTCAAACAAACAAGTGAATATTCATTGTTATTAAACATTGCTTGATTGATTGCAGTTGGAGCTAAATTAAGACCGATTACAACAATTACAGAACCAATTACAACTGGTGGCAAAGCTTTGTCCAACCAATTTTTTCCTGTGAACTTAATAATGAGCGCAACTATTGCATAGAATAAACCAGCAAAAATTGCTCCGCCCATTGCATAAGGAACTCCATACTCGCTACCGATTGCAATAAGGGCTGGAATAAATGCAAACGAAGAACCCAAGAATGCAGGAACTTTTGCTCCTGTAATCAAAATGTAAATTAATGTACCTGTTCCGGCAGTGAATAAAGCTGTAGATGTGCTCAACCCTGTTAGAATAGGAACTAAAATTGTTGCACCAAACATTGCAAAAACATGTTGAAAACTTAAAGGAATCCATTTAGAAAGTGGAGGCCTATCGTTTGGTCCATAGATTTGTGAATCCATACAATTCTCCCAAAAAAAACGTTAATTAATTGAAAAGCTTGCAACGCAAACCAAGCAAAAAATTTCTTTTTACCTAATAGAGAATTATACCACAGATTTTTAAAGATGCATTATTAATTTATCACAAATCTGTTAATTTGAGTTTCCATTTTTTCTGCAGCAGAACGGTTTTGTCTTACCATATCTTTTACAACATCAACTGATTCAAGCAAAGTTGCCATAGTTTGACCACCATCTTGAATTACAAGCCATACAGATTGTGAATTTGCAACAACCCCTTCGATAGTTTTTCCAAGATTTGACGCATATTCTTTTTGTTGTTTTGCTAATTCATTTACCTTAAGCAAAGCCTCTGACAACATTGTAGAAACTTTCATATTTTCTTCTGCACCAATTCGTTGTTCATCCATTGCATTTGAAATTGTTGTAATTAATTGTTGGTTTTCTTCTACGCCTTTTGCAATTTCTTTAAATGCACCACCTGCTTGATTAATTGCTTCTACACCACCCGCAATTTTTACAACCATATCTTTTATATACTTTTGAATTTCTTTGGCACTCTTAGAAGATGATTCAGCCAAAGAACGAACTTCATTTGCAACAACAGCAAAACCTGCACCAAATTCACCGGCGTGGGCAGCTTCGATTGCAGCATTCATAGATAGCAAATTTGTTTGAGAAGCAATTTGTTGAATTACTTTAATTATATTTTGAACTTGTACAGATGCATCTTGAATTTCACTTATTGCTGAAATTGCTTTTGTAATCATTTCGTTTCCAAGTTCACTTGTTTTTGTAAGATTAGAAGAAACAGAATCTGCGCGTTTAGAAATTTCGGCAACTGAATTTATATTTTCTGCCATTTCTGTAATTGATGCTGAATTTTCGTGTAAAGCAGAACTTTGTGCCATCATATTTTGTTCCAATTCATCAGCTGAAGCAGAAAGTTTTCTGATTCCTTCTCCTGCAAACATAACTTCCTGACTTTGATTTTGTTCTGCTTGGTTAATTCTATCAAATGCATTTTTTAATTCATCTAATGCAGCTGTTGAATTTGCTGTTGTTTGAGAAAGATTTTCTGCAACTTGTAATACTGAACTTGATTCTTTACTCATTTGATAAATCATTGAGCCTAACTGACTGATAAGAACATTGACAGAACTTGTAAGAGATCCAAAGTCATCAAGCATTGTAATATCAATAAGTTTTGTTAAATCTCCATCATTTGCAAGGCTTTTTAATTGAGATGAAACATCTTCAAAACGAGTTCGAATTCCTTTTAAGATAAGATAAATTGGAAAAATTGATATAGAAAAAGAAATAAAAATCAATTTGATTAAATCAAAAACATACTTTGCAGTTGGAGCGTCAATTTCTCCAGATTCATAAGTAAAAACAAATTGATAAGGAATAACCATTAAATTACAAACAGTAAAACAAACTACAACAATTAATAAAATAATAACGTTATTGCTTAATTTTGCAACTTTTTGATCTTCTTTTAAAATATGAATTTTCAACATTTTTCTAAAACGTGTAAAATAATTATTCAAAAAGAAAATACTATAAATTGCAGTCATTGCTCCATAACAAATGGCTTGAATCATTAAAAATGTAATTCTTGATGAATCAGCTGGGAAAATTCCTTTTGCAGTTTTTACAGAAACAATAATTGCATTTCCACAAACAAAACCAATAACACAAGCAGCAACACTTACGATATTCATTTTTTTGTAGAAACCTAAAATCATTTTCTTTTCATCTTCAGTTGCAATTGCATTTTCAGTTTTTAGTCGTTTTATTGTTTTTTCAAAAGGACGAAGCATAATGAAAAAAATAAGACAAACAATTAAAATTAAAGCACCTGCAATTCCTAGAGTTGTAGGAAGACCAGAAAGCCAGCTTTCAGGCTGTAAATGAAGATAGTTTAATTGAACCCAACTAAGAAGCGCAATTCCGACAAAATTTGTACAAACTAATAAAACAATATACCCTGCAAAAACAGACATTTTTACTCCCAAAAAAGTTTTTGATTTAAACTTTTAAAGATAAAAAACTGACGAAATATTCGGCAGTTTCTATCTTAAATTTTTATCAATTCTCCAAAGACTTCTTTTTATTTTACAACGGAAAAGAGAACAAAACAAGAAAAATAATTACATACAAAATTAAATTTTTACAAGAAAAAACTCTTATTGTAAAAATGAAACTTCACTTATAAAATTAAAATTATGGCAAAAAATATTTTTATAGCAAGACATGGTCTTACACAATGGAACATGGAAGGAAAAGTTCAAGGACAATCTGATATTCCACTTTTGGAAGGTGGAATTAAACAAGCTTATGCGTTGGCAGAAAAAATTAGGGACGAAAAGATTCCAATTTCAAAGATTTTGACTTCGCCTTTGCAGCGGGCAAAAAAAACTGCGCAAATTATTTCTGAAATAAATAATATTGAAGTTTTTGATGAACCAGCTCTTACTGAATGGTGTTTTGGAAAATTTGAAGGAATTCCTCATCCGATGGAATTTCATGAAGCAAAGAAACAATTTGCAAATTCTTATGAATCTGGTGAATCTTTGTTAAAACTTTCTCAACGGGTTTATAATTTGCTTGATAGAATTAAAAATGAAGAAATTGACAATATATTGCTTGTAACTCACGGTGGTGTTGCTAAAGTTATTCATTCTTATTTTTATGATATGACTAATGAAGAATTTTCTTCTTTCTTTTTAGAAAATTGTGAAATTAGAGAATATATTTTTTAATTGGGTTAGCGATGAAAGCTGCGCCGAAGGCGTTCCGAAGTGAACTTTGTGAACGTAGGAATAAAGCGAAAGCGGAACAGCGGACGTAGCGACGGCAAAGGAACAAAGTGAGTTTGCCGGAACCTCCTAAAAATTTATTATAAACAAATTGAACCTTATTCAAAATAAATTATTTTTTTCTTGTATTTCATTTTTGCCTTAGTATATTCAAATTATAAACAAAAAGTATGTGAGGTAAAAAATGAACACAAAGAAAAAAGTTTTATTCGCAACAATTCTATTTTGTATTGTTGCCGCTCTAAGTGCTGAACAAGCACCAAAAAATGTTGTCCCTGTTCAAGATTTTGACTTGGATAAGTATCTTGGAAAATGGTATGAAATTGCAAGATTCGATTTTAGGCATGAAAAGGA
>SUWN01000046.1:0-7017 GCA_015061465.1 Treponema bryantii
CCTAAAGAAGGTTCGCGCAAAGCAACAACAGTTTTCTTTCCGATTTTATTTAATCCATCAGCTAATCCAATCGAAACTGTAGATTTTCCCTCTCCTGCCGGAGTTGGTGTAACTGCTGTTACCAAAATCAATTTTCCTGGAGTTTTGGATGCTTTTTCTTGTAATGTTTTTAATTCATTTACAGAAATTTTTGCCTTGTAATTTCCGTAAAGTTCAAGGCTTTCTTTTTTAATTCCAATCTTACTTGCAACGTCTGTAATTGGTTCCATTACATTTTTTTGTGCGATTTCAATGTCTGTCATAAAAACTCCATTATAGTGTGTGATTTAAATTAATTATCCATTAAAAGCTGATTTTCTTCAATATTAACTTTTTATTTAGCTAAAAGATTGTATTAATCTCTTCATTTGTAAGGATTTTATATTCACCGGGTTTTAGTAAATTATCTAGTTCCAACTTTCCGAATTTAATGCGTTTTAAAAATTCTACTTTATTGTTTACAGCTTTAAACATTCTTTTTACTTGATGATATTTACCTTCTGTTATTGTGAGTAACGCGGCTGTTTTTATTTTAGATGAATCATACGAAGAATTTTTACAAATTGAATCACAAACTTCTTTATTTGGCCACGAAACTTGAGCTGGTTTACAAATAAAACCTTGTTCGTTATCTTCTGGACCTACCGCAATTCCTTCTTGAAAAAGTTGTTCAACGTTTTGTTTTTCTTCTTCAGAAAATTCTTTTTCTAAACTTACAAAGTATGTTTTTCCAATATTCGACTTTGGTGAAATCAATTTGTGTGTTAATTCTCCATCAGTTGTAAAAATCAACAAACCTTCTGTGTCCATATCAAGTCTTCCAACAAGATGAAGTTTATCTTGTAAATACGGAGTTTTAAAATCATCAGAAAGTAAGTCAAAAACGGTTTGATGTTCTCCATCTTTATTAGAAGAAATTGTGTGCTGAATTTTGTTCATCATCAGATAGATTTCTGTGTGAAAATCTACGATTTCACCATCTATACAAAGTGTGTCTTTTGAAATATCAATTTGAGTTGCTGGGTCAAAAATCTGCTTCCCATTCAGCAAAACTTCATAATTTCTTAAAAGTTTTTTTATGTCTTTTCTAGAGCCATAGCCTTCGTGGGAAAGCAGTTTATCAATTCGTTCCATATTCTATTTTCTGTCAAGAAGTGGAATAAATTCGCGTTCTTCAAGAATATTTTTGTAAGCTGGACGATAGATTCTTCCACCACTTACAACTTCTTCGATTCTGTGTGCAGACCAACCTGCAATACGTGAAATTGCAAAAATTGGTGTAAATAATTCGCGAGGAATGTTCAACATTGTGTATACAAATCCAGAATAGAAGTCTACGTTTGCACAAATTTGTTTTTCTGAACCATGAACTTCTGCAATTACAGATGGAGAAAGGCGTTCAATCATATCGTACAAATCAAATTCATCAAGACAATTTTTTTCTACAGCAAGTGCGCGTGCTTTGTTTTTTAACAAAACTTCACGAGGGTCGCTGATTGTATAAATTGCATGTCCCATTCCGTAAATCAAACCAGATTTGTCGAATGCTTCTTTTTTTACAATTTTGCGTAAATATGCACGAACTTCGTCTTCATTTTTCCAATCTTTGATATTAGATTTGATGTCGTCCATCATTTCTACAACACGAATATTTGCGCCACCGTGTCTTCTTCCTTTTAATGAACCAACAGCAGCCGCAATTGCAGAATAAGTGTCTGTATCAGCAGAAGAAACAACGTGAACTGTTAATGATGAGTTGTTACCACCACCGTGTTCTGCGTGAAGAATTAAAGCCAAGTCTAAGATTTCTGCCTCAAGTCTAGTATATTTTTTATCTGCACGAATCAAGCGCAAGAAGTTTTCTGCTGTAGAAAGTTCTGGCTTTGGATTGTGGATAAACATACTTTTTCCGTCGTAATAACGTCTTTTTGCTTGATATCCGTATGCTGCAAGTGTAGAAAAACGTGCAATAAGTTCAATACACTGACGAACAATATTTCCAACCGAGCGATCTTCTGAATTGTTATCGTACGAATAACTTGCAAGAACTCCACGGGCAACTTTATTCATAATGTCATCAGAAGGAGCTTTCATAATCATATCTTCTGTAAAATTTTCTGGAAGTACACGACATGAACCTAAATAATTGTTGAAGTTTTCTAATTGTTTTTGATTTGGTAATTGTCCAAATAACAAAAGATAAATACATTGTTCAAAACCAAATTGATTATTTTTTTCTGAATCTGCAATTAAATCTTCAACATCGTAGCCACGATAAATTAATCTTCCTGGAACTGGGATTTTGTTTCCATCTTCAATTTTATAACCTACAACGTCACCAATATGTGTAAGCCCTACAAGAACACCTGTTCCATTTGAATTACGGAGTCCACGTTTTACGTCATATTTCGCATATAATTCAGGATTAATTGGGTCGTTCTGGTTTGCTAATTGTGCTAATTTTTTTAAAATTGCCGCGTCAGATGTTTTTTGATTTGCCATAATGATGTGCCTCCGTAAAATTAAGTATGCAACTTTTTTTTGCATTAGTAGGATTTTATATAAAATGTATAATTATGCATTTTATATAGAAATTAATTAAATAATTATACGAATTTTAGGGGGTAATTTCAATAAATATAATAATTAAATTTAAAAAAAACAAATTTTATTCGCACACAAAACCAATTGCTGTTGGAACTTTCCGTTGAAGTGTAGGCTTGTCTACGTGTTTTCCGTTAAAAATCATTCCTGTTGAATGTCCACCATCAAATTGCATTGCATCATCACAACCCAAATATTTTAAGATTTCTGAACATTCCACATAATCAAGTCCGTTTCTGTCATCCAAAGAAAAATTTGGAACTGTAATAAATAAATATAAAAATCTTCCTTCCTCGTCCAAACCACAGCCATTTCTAGAACGACGGATTTTTTCGAAAGAATTTATTTTTTTATCGCGCATTGTTGTAAAAAATCCGCCAAAAGCATGAGTGAATTTTTCAATTTCTTCTGGAATTTGTTTATCAATAATTTTTGCTCTAAGCTTTCCGTCGGAATTTGTATAAAACCCCAAGGCACAATAATTTTCTTTACAAGGATAAATCACTTTGTTGTTGATTTTTGTAATTCCTACAGGTTCGTAAGTTGATTTTATTGCAAAAGGTGTGGAATTTATTGCAATTAACGCATTGTTTTTATTTGCAAAGTTTTTTAAGTGAAAATTTTTTATTTCAGTAGAATCAGGTGCACAAACGATTTTTAACTCAGGCAAATCTAAGTCCAATTTTATACAATGCCATTTTATTTTTAATGAATCGATATTATAACTTGTGTATTCCACGCCTTCTTGTAAAAGTTCCCAATTAATTTCTTGAGGATATAAAATGTTTTTTTCAAAAGGTTCCTTTTGTACAACGGACGAAACTGTTTTACAAGAAAAAAATAACTGAGAAAAAATCAGCGTGATTAATAGAAAGATTTGCTTGAAATTTATTGCGCGTGTTTTTTTCATAAAATTTATTTTACAAAGCGTTGTGCAGGTGTAACAACCCAAATTGCTTGTAAATCAACGTCGCCAACATTTTCCAAAACGTGTGGAACTGCGGCAGAAAAAGAAGCGCTATCACCTTCGTTTAGAATATATTCTTTGTTTTCGTATTTTAAGCAACCTTTACCTTTTAAGATGATTCCCAGTTCTCTTCCCAAATGTCCGTATGAACCACGATGAGTGTGTGAACCTTTTGGAATTGTTATCATGTAAGATTCAATGGAATTTTCTTTATCAGAACTTTCTGCGCGAGCCAATTCTTCATACAAAATATCTTCTTCTTTTTGAGCAGCGCGTTCGTTGTACCGAATGATTTGAACTGGACGATTTTTGCGATATTCTTCAAACAGAAATTCCAAATTGATGTCCAAAACATCTGCCAAAGCAAGTAATGTGTCGATTGCTGGAGAAACATGATTTCGTTCAATTTGCGAAACAAGACTTTCACTTACTCCCGCTCTTTGAGCAACGATTTTTAATGTATAACCTTTGTGTTCTCTAACTTGGCGTAGTTTTTCTCCAAAATGATATGGAACACGTTTTGATTTTGCGTCTTCTGAATCATCTCTTATATCTGTAGAATCAACTTTTTGCGAATGTGTCATTGTTTTGTTTCTCCTTATTTTGTTCGGTTACAAATTGGATAAAGTAATCTTCCAAAGTTTTGTGTGGACCTTCCAATTTTAACCTTGCACGAGAACGCGCATTATCACGGCGGATAGTGTATATAGAATAAAAGTCACGATAGTCTAATCCCGCGTCGGCTTTTACGTGTTCGCCAAGGAATTTAGAAACTTCGTCGCGACCAATTGCTGGAATCCCTTTTGTTTTTAAAATGCTTCTTAAAGTTTGTATTTGTTCATAAGAAATTCCAAAAAGGAATTCTTCCATTGCTTGTGTAACTCCGGTGTCGCCCATTTTTTGTTTGATAAAAGCAATCCATTGGTCGTCCATTTGCATAGAAATCAACAATAATTCACTTGTTCCCATCATTGTTCCAAATGCAGGCGCCAATTTACGTCTTGCTTTCCATACAGATTGCAAAACTGGAGCAACGTCTTCACTTGTTTGGTCGTTCCAATGTTCCCAAAGCAAAAGCAAAGATAAAGCCCATTCTCTGCGGAATTCAATTGGTTGTGAAGTATCACGAATTAAATTTAGATAAACATCTTCCACTAAAAGCGAGAACATAGAAGATAAAGTTTCTGCTTCTAATGCTTTTGCTAATTTTTTGTGTTCTTCGTGATGTTTCATGTATTTGTAAATACTTGAAAAAGTATGTGTTTTAGAAACTAAAAGTCCTTTTCCCAAAATTGCTTTAGAAGGAAGACGAAGTGTTGAATCTCCTTGGTCTTGGTGGTCAATCAATGAATCAATGAGTGAAGTTGGAGTTCTTGTTCCACCTGCTAATTCGTGACGTTCTAGCAAAGAAGGAAATCGTGCAATTGCTTTTCCTAACGCTTCCAAATCTTCAATTCTATTTTTAAAGATTTTTGCTCTTTCTGGGTCAAGCGCAGTTACAATTGGCATAGTTTCGTTGATTAAGGAACGTTGTTTTTTTGTTAAAACTTCAATTTTCTGAGACTCTTGCGAAGAAGTGTCCGCGTCAAAAAATGAGTTTATATCAATTTGTTCAAAATTATTCAGTTCTAACATATACTTTCTTTACTTATACTAAAAAAATTTATATTCCTTAAAGTTAATATTATAAATCATTTTTTTGATTTGTCTATGAATAGTTTAAAAAAAATAAAAAATTTTACTGTTGCCGATTTATGTTTTTTTTAGTAATTTAGATATTAATAATTTTATAAAAATAATTTTTGAGGTTTAAAATGGCAAAACAATTATTGTTTAGTGAAGATGCTCGCAAAAAATTACTTTCAGGTGTAGAACAGATTTCAAAAGCTGTAAAAACTACTTTAGGTCCATGTGGTCGCATGGTTATGATGGATAAAAAATACGGTTCACCAACAATTACAAAAGATGGTGTTTCAGTTGCAAAAGAAATTGAATTAGAAGATCCTTTTGAAAATATGGGTGCACAATTTGTTCGCGAAGTTGCTGCAAAAACAAATGATGATGCAGGGGACGGAACAACAACAGCAACAGTTCTTTCTTACGCTTTAGTTCGTGAAGGTGTAAAATCAGTTGCAGCAGGAATGACTCCAATTGAATTAAAACGCGGTATGGATAAAGCTGTAAAAATTGCAGTTGAAGAAATTAAGAAAAATGCAAAACCTGTAAAAGGCGCTGATGATATTACAAATATTGCTACAATTTCTGCAAATAACGACCCAGAAATCGGTAAAATGCTTGCAGACGCAATTGAAAAAGTTGGAAAAGACGGCGTTATCACAGTAGAAGAATCTAAAAATATGGAAATGACAGTTGATACTGTAGAAGGTATGCAATTTGACCGTGGATACATTTCTTCATATTTTGTTACAGACCGTGAAAGAATGGAAGCTTCTTATTCTGACGCATACATCCTTATTTATGATAAAAAAATCTCTGCAATGAAAGACCTTCTTCCAATTTTGGAACAAGTGGCAAATGCAGGTCGCGCTCTTATCATCATTTGTGAAGACGTAGATGGTGAAGCTTTAACAACTTTAGTTTTGAACCAAATTCGTGGAACAATCAAATGTTGTGCAGTAAAAGCTCCTGGTTTTGGTGACAGAAGAAAAGATATGCTCCAAGACATTGCAATTTTAACAGGCGGAACAGTTGTAAGCGAAGAAGTTGGATTAAAACTTGAAACATCTGATATTTCTGTATTGGGACAAGCAAAATCTGTAAAAATCGATAAAGATAATACAACAATCGTTGGTGGAGCAGGGGACGCAAAAGCAATTAAAGACAGAGTTGCAGAAATTAAAACAGCTATCGAAAAATCTTCATCAACTTATGATAAAGAACAATTGCAAAAACGTCTTGCAAAACTTGCAGGTGGAGTTGCTGTAATCAACGTTGGTGCAAATACAGAAACAGAAATGAAAGAAATGAAATTCCGCGTAGAAGATACAATTGCTGCTACACGCGCTGCATTGGAAGAAGGAATTGTTTCAGGTGGTGGATTAGCACTCATCGAAGCAGCAAAAGCTTTGGCAGAAATTCCAGAAGACTTAACAGAAGATGAAAAAGTTGGTTTTAAAATTGTACGTCGCGCTTTGGAAGAACCAATTCGTCAGATTTCAGAAAACGCAGGTTTGGACGGAGCTGTTATTGCAGAACGTGCTAAAAACGAAAAGAAAGGTATTGGATTCAACGCTCGCACAGGTGAATGGGTAAATATGCTTGAAGCAGGAATTATTGACCCAGCAAAAGTAACTTGTTCAGCTTTGAAAAACGCCGCTTCTGTTGCAGGAACACTTTTAACAACAGAATGTGCAATTACAGACATCCCAGAACCAAAAACACCAGCC
>SUWN01000046.1:7117-14486 GCA_015061465.1 Treponema bryantii
TGAAGCAGGAATTATTGACCCAGCAAAAGTAACTTGTTCAGCTTTGAAAAACGCCGCTTCTGTTGCAGGAACACTTTTAACAACAGAATGTGCAATTACAGACATCCCAGAACCAAAAACACCAGCCACACCAGCTGCTGACCCTAGTATGATGTATTAGAAGTTTCTGAAAGAAACTTCAGATGCGGGTACCATGCACGAAAATTAAAAATGAACTTGCGACCCGCATCCGATGTATTAGAAGTTTTGCAAAGCAAAGCAATCTAACAAAAAAAGGATTTTCCAAAGTTGGAAAATCCTTTTTTTTATATAAAAATAATAAAAAATACTTGACAAAAGTTGAGGGGGGGGGGGTATTCTAAATAGTATGTTTTCAAACTAATTTGAGACAAAAAAAAATAAAGGAGTACTTTTATGAGAAAATTTAAATTGATTGTCAGTGTTTTGCTGTCAATGTGTTTTGTTTTTGGATTGTTAGGATGTCCAAATTCTAATAAAGGGCCTAATAAAATTCCTGAGAAAACCCCTCTAGAAGAAAAATATGATGACTTAGGAATTCCTGAAGAAGGTGCTAAACTTAGCGAAGAAGAGTCTGAAGAAGTTATTGAAAAATTACAAAATGCAGGATTAGTAGAAGATGACGATTATACTGTTATTAGAATTGAAGATGAAGTTCAAATTATCCTTACAGAAAAAGGTAAAGAAAAACTTGAAAATCAAGTAAAAGCAGAATCAGGTGAAATTACAGGTGAGACAATTTCTATTGATATTTCAAACGAAGTTTTCTTATACAGTGCCTATTATTATGAACCAGAAAATGTTTATACAATAGATTTTCCTATAGATACAGAAGAAGTAAAATTAGGTGATAAACTTAATATAAAGTTTAAAGCTACTGTTTCAACTGATATTGCACTTGTAGAAGCTGCTGTTTTTTATAAAGATGGAAGAAAATATATTTTTATCAATACAGAAGATTTTGTCGATGTAAAAAAAGATGTAAAAGCAGGAGAAAGTTTTGAAGCTACTTTTGATTATGTAGTAAACAAAGTTGCTGTTCCAGCTGATAAAGATTTATTTATTCAGTTTAGATTAAGTACAGGCAAAGCCTACGATAAAGAAGATGCGATAATTGTTGAAAATAATGCACCATCTGAAGCTCCTCATTTTAAAGCAGAAGCTGTAGATAAAGGTATTAAAATTACTTTAAAAGAGCTTCCTGGAGAAACAAGAAATAGAGATTCAGGAGCACATTTTGAATTTGTTGTAAATGGAAAAGTTAAACCTGTAACAATTCATGTTACTAATGATATTAAAGGTACAAATACATTGTTATATCCTTTTGTTTCAAAGGATGATGATGTTTATATATCATATTATGAATCTTATACAAAAGGTTCTGAATCTTATGGTTCAACTGAAAGCGTAAAAGTTACTGCTACATCTGATGGATTAAAAATTTCTGATTATGTTGATATTGAAAAATATAACTTAATAGAAACAAAAGTAAAATATGATGATGCAAAAGGTATGTTCTATCTAGGATTTGATGCAAATGTTTCTCAGCAAGATATTTTTACTACTTTGGCTATAGCTCCATACGTTGCAAGTTTTCAATTATGTGCTGGAGAAAAAGATTGGTCTAGTACAGACTGGATTGGTTCAAATTACTCTTCTTATGTAGATGGGCTTACATGTGTTGGCGGAGTTCCTTTCTTTGAATACGGTCAAAAAATTGAACTTCCAGTTACTTGGATGGATATAGATAACCAACTTAAAGCAATTAGTAAACGTGGTAATAAATATTGGGGAGAATTAGCTTTAGCTTTCACTATTGATGGATACGAAGGAACTCCATATAAACTTCCTACTAGTTTTTCAGAATATTACACTTTGTTCACAACAGATGTAGTTAAAGATATTGATGCTGCATTAACAGATTCAATCAAGAATGTAAAATCTGTTCCTACAACAGAAGAAGAATTAATGTCATTAATTAGTCAAGTTGTGACAGAATACGAAGCTTTCTTTATTGATGAAGATGAAACACAACGTAGTGTTGTTACAACAGGCAAAAAAGCATTAACAGCTATTGAAATTGTTGAACAAACAAAATCTTTTGTAAAAGCTTTCTTAGAAGAATACGAAAGTGTAGTTTCTAAATCTGAAAAAATTCAAGAAATTGTTGTTGATTTTGATAAACAAATCAATGTTGGAAAAGTTCCATTTACACAATGGTTCACTGCACTTTGTGAAATTTATGATGAAGTAAATAAATTAATGGGTGTAAATATCACTGATTGGGGATATGAATCATTAGTAAGAATATTGAGTGAAGAAATTGGAATTTCTGCATCAGAAATGTACAAATTGCTTGATGTGTTAGATAAGTATGCACTTGTTGAAAAATTATATCTAGATATGGATGTTGACTTTGACGGAAAATATTTGGATTATCCTGAATGGACTCAAGCAAATGCAAATAAGGATTCTCAATTAGGTTCGGTTTATTTGGGATATCTTTTCTCTGTTGGTATTTCTGATGTAAATGGATTATTCAAAGCTTTCTGCAAAGAATCTGGTATGGATATTAAAGATATTGATCTTCCTGTAAAAGCAATAAAGCTTGAAACTGAATTAGAAACTGACGTAAAAGCAACATACGGTGATTTGCTTTCTTTTATGGGAAACGAAACAGACATTTCTGTAACAGCCGCATCTTTGTTGTATGAAAACACTTGTAATATTGCAGTTTGTACAAAAGATAATAACGGTGGATTAATTACAATCAAAGCAAAAGTAAATGCAGATAAAGCTACTGCTATTAATTGTATTAAAGAAGGTTTAGAAGAAGAACTATCTATTGATTCTATTTTAGAAGATTTAATCACAGTATCTCTTTCTGTATCAGATGCATCTTCTGTTGTAAAATTCTCAAATGAATATTCATACAAAGATGTTTTAACAATATTGGGAATTGAATCGTTAGATGAATTATTCGATGCAGAAGAACCTAATGAAGAAATGGATTATTAATATCTTTCTGTTTTATAAATAAATAATTAAAATGGGCAAAAATAAAATTTTGCCCTTTTTTATGAAAATAGGAATATTATTTTTAATTTTCGTTTTTATTATTTCTCCAATTTGTTCTGCCGAAGTTGATTTTTCTGTTATGAATTTGTGGACGGAAAAATCAACTTCGGCAGGCGGCTTTTTTATAAATCTTACAGAAGAAAAAAATGATAATAATCAAAGTGTGAACGCAAACGTAAATTTTTCAAAAATAGGTTCAAATTTAGATTATTTAAAAGGTGATTTATTTTTTTGTGAGTTTGATTTTGTTTATAAACATCAAATGTTTGAATCAAAAAGTCAATTTATTATTCCTACATTTAACGATTTATTTCTTTCTGTTAAAGAAAAAGATTTTTTATTTAATGAAGCATTTAATGGAATTGGTTTTCTACAATCTTTTTCAATAATTAAAAATCATTTTCAAATTTCACCTTATTTTCAGTATACTTTTTTCCCTTCGTCATCAGGTGCGTTTCATTGGTTTAGTGGAAAAATTGGAATTCCTAAAGTTGTTTCTACAGGTCTAAATTTTTATATTAGTGATCATCAAATCAATTTTTTATATACAAATGCAAAAATAAACGTATTAAATGATATTGATGTTGCTATGGGAAATCTTTTTGGCAATAATTTTTTTGCTGAATATAAATATAATTTTAATGCAAATCAATTTTTATTTTCTTTATTTGCAGGATGTGGAGCTTTTTGGGGCAATTTGGATCTAACTTTAACTAAAGAAAATCAAAAGTTTTTATTATTTCCATATAATTTTTATGATTGCAAAGGAAAAATAAATGCACAATACGTTTTATTTGGTGGCGATTTTTCTTATTCAAACAATAATTTTGGTTTTGAATTAAATTCAATTGTGGGATTTTGTTTAAATCAAAATGGAACAATAAATCTTGATTGGAAATACAAAAAAAATTTATTTTTTAATGGAAGTTCTGGTTCTAAACAAACTAATATAGATTTTTTTAACAAAAAAGGTGTGATTTTGCTTGATGTAAACACTTTTTATAATTTTTCTTTTTTTTCACGACCTAGTAAAATTTATTTAGAAAAAACATTTGTTATTCCTTTATCAAATACATCAACATCCATAGATGTTGAAAGTGAATTAAATTATGAAAAAGTAATGTCTTTGATATTTTCAGGCTTAAAATTAGGAATTACAATTAAATAAATTATCTAAAAAAAATAAATTTCTCATTATTATATTTGTATGATAAACTATTTTTTAGGAAAAAAATAAAAAAAAAGAGGGTTAATCGTATGAAAAAAAATTATGTGTTTTTACTATGTCTTTTAGTAACTAGCGTGTTTTTTAGTTGTAAGCAAGAGTCAGAAGAACAAAAAGGTGATTCTGTTTTACCAAAAATTGAAATAAAATCTGAAAAATTGCCTACAGAAAACACTAATAATGATTTTATTTTAGAACCAGTTTCTGACTCAGTAAAGGAGTCTTCACCTTGGTATAATAATAAACCTTCTCCATATTACAAAGATTGTACTATTACAGTTTATGATAAAGAAGGCGTAGAAACTATTTCGGAAGCAAAAGCAGAAGTAAAAGTACGAGGTAACTGGACTACAAGTTATGCAAAAAAGGGATTAAGAATCAAATTTGCTAAAAAAGAAAAGCAAAATTTGCTTGGTTTAAACGATGGTAATGAATTTAGAAATTGGGTTTTACTTGCTTCCTATAAAGATTGGTCATTTTTACGTGATATGACAGGTCATACTTTAGGAAGATTGATTTCACCGGATTATTATTCAACAGATAGTACTCTCGTGGAGCTTTATGCAAATAAAGAATATTTGGGAGTTTATGTTCTTGCTGAACAACAAGAAATAAATGACAATCGTGTAGATATTACAGAAGCAGAAGATAATACAAGTGTTAATGTTGGTTATTTGATTGAATACGATAAATATTATGTTTCAGAAGATGAAGAGTGTGTTTTTACAATAAAACATGGAGAATATGATATTTACGATAGAAATAATAATAAATTAAGAGATTATAATATCGGTTACACAATAAAAAATGATTTGAATAATATAAAGCAAAGAGATTTTATTGAATCTTACATGAATAATCTTTGGAAATTATGTTATGAAGCTGTATATAATAATGTTTTTTACAAATTTGATGATGATTATAATCTTGTTTTAGACACAGATGTAAAAACTGCAAAAGAATGTGTATCAAAATATGTTGATTTGCAATCTCTTGTAGAAACATATATTTTGCACGAAATTGTTTGTGATCCTGATTTATATCTTACTAGTTTTTATATGGATATAGATTTGAGTAAAGATAATCCAAAAAAATTAACTTTTGAAGCTCCTTGGGATTTTGATTCAACAATGGGAAATAAAAGACATTGTTCAGATGCAGAAGGCTTTTTTGTTGCAACAGTAGGAAAAGACGTTAATTACAGTTGGGATTCAGGTTCAGGAAATCCATGGCTAATGATGTTTGTTCGTTCTGATTGGTTTAATCAAATGGTGAGTCAAAAATGGTCTCAAGTTAAGAATCAAGGTGTTTTGGATAAAATAACTGAACAAATAGATTTCTTTACAACAAATTATGCAAGTGCTTTTAGAGATAATTATGAAAAGTGGGATAATATTGGTCATAATGATTGGGTTGGTAATGAATTGTGCGAAGAATCCGCTGCATGTAAAACTCAAAAAGAATCTGCCAACAGGCTTAAAAGTTGGATAATAAAACGATTCAATAATTTAGACGAATTATTCAGTGCAGAAATGAATGACTTATAAAAAAAGAACCAGATTTGTATATATTACAAATCTGGTGATACTTGACAAATAAATAAAGTCGACAATCTATCCTACAAAATCGATTTAAAAAATTGTTGTAAACGTTCGCTCTTTGGATTCGAGAAAATCTCTTCCGGAGTTCCTTCCTCTTCAATGTAACCGTTGTTCATAAAAAGGATTCTGTCTGCAACTTCGCGAGCAAATCCCATTTCGTGAGTTACAACAACCATAGTCATCCCGTCTTCCGCAAGTTGCTTCATAACGTTTAGAACTTCACCGACCATTTCTGGGTCAAGCGCAGAAGTTGGTTCATCAAATAACATCACCTTTGGATTCATTGCCAACGCTCTTACAATTGCAATACGTTGTTTTTGCCCACCAGAAAGGGTAGAAGGATAAGCATTTGCTTTTTCAGGAAGTCCAATTCTTTCCAATAATTTCATTGCTTGGGCTTCAGCTTCTTCTTTTGATTTTAATTTTAATGTGATAGGTGCCAAAGTAATGTTTTCCATAACAGTGAGATGAGGAAACAAATTAAAGTGCTGAAAAACCATTCCCATTTGCTGTCGTGCCAAATCTAAATTTGTTTTTGGGTCATTTAAATCTAATCCGTCAAACAAAATAGAACCTGAATCTGGATTTTCCAATCTATTCAAACAACGCAAAAATGTACTTTTCCCAGAACCAGATGGACCAATAATTACAACTTTTTCGCCCTGTTTAATAGTTGTAGAAATATCTTTTAAAACGTTCAGAGAACCAAAACTGATTTTTAGATTTTTAGTTTCTATCACTTTTTGCCATCCTTTTTTCTACAGCAGAGAAAATTTTTGTTAATCCAACTGTCAAAATTAAATAAATTATCGCACAAGTCAAAAGAGGAATCCATGCGTTGTAAGTTGCGTTACGAATCATATCTCCAGATTTTGTTAAATCCATCACAGCAATAAAACTTGCAACAGAAGTTTCTTTTACTAAAACAATAAATTCGCTTGTGTAAGTTGGTAAAACTGCTTTTACAGCTTGAGGTAAAACAATCTTAAAAAGAGTTTGCCATTTACTCAAACCTAAAGAACGTCCTGCTTCAGTTTGTCCAATATCAATTCCTTGAATTCCTGCTCTAAAAATTTCTGTACAATAAGCGCCAGAGTTAATTCCGTAAGCAAGAATAGCAACAACAATTCTGTTTAATCCTAATGGTGCAAAAACTACAAAGTAAAAAATCATTAATTGTGTAGCAAGAGGAATCCCACGCAACACAGTTGTATAAAGATTTGCAATAAATTTGAGAATTTTATTATCAGAAATTTTCATGAGTGCAAAAGCACATCCAAGTACAGTACCAATGATGATGGCACAAATCGCAATTAATAAAGTGTTGCCAAGACCTTCTAGCAAAAGCATCCAACGTTGATTGGCAATAATTGTGTCGTAAATTGATTGAAACATAAAATATATTATAGCATAAAAAAAAAGAATTGTTAATTGAAGAAAAAAAGTA
>SUWN01000002.1 GCA_015061465.1 Treponema bryantii
CTTTATATGTTTAATTTAATCCTACTATTTATTCTGCTTTTTTTGTTTCTGCTAAAATCACGGCAAAGAAAATCAAGACACAACCAATTATCATTCTAAAAGATAATTGCTCTTTTAAGAAAATAGCGCTGAATAAAACACCAAAAACTGATTCAAAAGATAAAAGCAAACTTGCAAAAGAGGGTTGAACATATTTTAGTCCAACATTTTGCAAACTAAACGCTATCATCGTACTGAACAAGCCCAAATAAAGCATAGAAAGAATTACTCTTCCATTTGTGAGCGCTGCCATTGGGAAAGAAGGATTTCCGTTCAAAATGCTTTCGTAAATAGGAGCAACTATCCACGAAAAAATTGCCGCAAAGAAAAATTGTAAAATTGTAATTAATAATGGGTCATCATCATTTCTATAACATCTTTCTGTCCAAATTATGTGCAAAGCATAAAAAACACCACAAATTAATGTTAAAATATCGCCAATGTTCATTTTTAACAAAGAATCGTTTCCACCGCTTAAAGCTAACAATCCAATTCCTGTTAAAGACATAATTGCAGCAATAAAAACAAAAATCTGCGGACGTTTTTTATATAATGGCCAACTTATTAATGGAACTAAAATAACATAAATTGTTGTTAAAAATGCGTTTTTTCCGGCTGTTGTGTAATTACACCCGATTGTTTGAACTGCATACGCTAAAAACAAAAAAGCACCCGTAATTACGCCATCGATGAGTGTTTTTTTATTTAAAAGTTTTAATTTTTTTATAAAAATCAACGCAAGTCCAACTGCCGCAATTGTAAATCTAAATGCCATCATCCAAATTGGTCCAACTGAATTAAGGCTGTCTTTTACAACAACAAACGCAAATCCCCAAATACAAGCGGTAAAAAGTAATCCCCACGCCGCAAAAAATGATTTTTTATTCATAATTATCCCTAAAAAAAATACAAGGCTGTCTAAAAAATTGAAACATTCACTTTTACGCGACAAAAACTAATCACGCAAAAATAACATTAAAATCTTATTAAACAGCCTTATTTCGTATAAAAAATATTCTATTTTACTTCGAGTTTTTTAATTTTCCAAATATCGCGAACATAATCTTCGATAGTTCTATCAGAAGAGAATTTTCCACTGTTTGCAATATTGATAAGAGTTTTCTTTGCCCAAAGTTTTTTATCCATATATTCTGCAGCAATTCTTTCTTGTGCTTTGCAATATGAATCAAAATCTGCAAGAACGTAGTAAACGTCTGCTCTCTGCCCTTCTACACCGTAAACTAAAGAATCATAAAGTTCTTTAAAAATTTGGTGAGTTGGGTCATAAGTTCCATCTACTAACTGTTCAACAACTCTTGCCAATGCAGGATTTGAATCAAGATATTGTTGTGGATTGTAGCTATGTTCTCTTTCCATTTGTTTGATTTCTTCTGTTAAGTGACCAAATACAAATGCATTTTCTTTTCCAGCTTCTTCTACAATTTCGATATTTGCTCCATCCATTGTTCCAAGTGTAAGAGCTCCGTTTACCATGAATTTCATGTTTGAAGTTCCACTTGCTTCGTATCCGGCTGTTGAAATTTGTTCAGAAACATCAGCTGCTGGGAAAATCTTTTCTGCAACAGAAACGCGATAGTTTTCTACAAATACTACGCGGATTTTTCCACGAACGCGTCTATCGTTGTTGATTCTTTCTGCAACTGTGTTAATCAACTTAATAATTGTTTTTGCACGTCTGTAACCACTTGCTGCTTTTGCACCAAAGATGAATGTTCTTGCAGGTGGATTGTAATCAGGATCTTCTACAAGACGATTATACAAATACATTACGTGTAAAATATTCAAAAGTTGGCGTTTATATTCATGCAAACGTTTTACTTGAACGTCAAAAATGCTTTCTGGGTCAAGGAATTCATTCTGTGTATGTTTTAAGAAATCTGCAAGAACTTGTTTATTTTCCATCTTAATGTTTATAAGTTCATTTAAACTTTCATCATCATCAACGAATTTTTCAAGTCCTTTTAATTTTGTTAAATCTTTTTCCCAACCATGTCCAATTCTTTTTGTAATAAATTCAGCAAGAAGTGGGTTTGCATTTAACAACCAACGACGTTGTGTAATTCCGTTTGTTTTGTTATTAAATTTTTCTGGATACAAATCGTACCATTCTTTTAATTCAGCAGTTTTTAGCAATTCTGTATGAAGTTCAGCAACACCATTTACGCTAAAACAAGAATGAATTGCAAGCCATGCCATATAAACTTTATCATTGTGAATAATAGACATTCTATGATGTTTATCGTAATCATTTGGATATTTTGCTCTTAATTGAATAAGAAGACGTCTATTAATTTCTTCTACAATTTGGTAAATACGTGGCAACAATCCTTGGAAAATACTAATTGGCCATTTTTCAAGAGCTTCTGCAAGAATTGTGTGGTTTGTATATGCAAAAGTTTTTGTAACAACTGCCCAAGCTTCATCCCAACCGATGTTATAATCATCCATAAGAATTCTCATAAGTTCTGGAATTGCAACAACTGGGTGTGTATCATTCAATTGAATTACGTGTAAATCTGCAAATTTTGAAAAATCTGTTCCATAATCAGCAACATAGTGACGAACTAAATCTTGTAAAGACGCTGAACTGAAGAAATATTGTTGTTTTAAGCGAAGAGCTTTTCCACTTGGCCCCGAATCATTTGGATAAAGAACGCGGCTAATATTTTCTGCACTATTTTGTCTTTCTACAGCGCGATTATATTCCATATTGTTGAATAATTGTAAATCAAAACCGTTTGGTGAAGTTGCAGACCAAAGACGTAATGTATTTACAGTGTTTGTTCCATAACCAATAATTGGCATATCGTAAGGAGTTGCTGTAACTTCTTCTGCGTTTTCAATATAAAAACGAGGTTGTCCGTCTGGAGTTTTTCCGTAAGCGATATTTCCACCGAATTTTACTGTAACAGCCAAGTCGCTGCGTTTAATTTCCCATGGGTCGCGATGAGCAAGCCAATTATCTGGATATTCAACTTGATAACCATCTTGAATACGTTGTTCAAACATTCCGTATTCATAGCGGATTCCGTAACCGTGTCCAGGATAATCCAAAGTTGCCAAAGAATCTAAGAAACAAGCAGCAAGTCGACCTAAACCACCGTTTCCAAGCCCAGCATCTGGTTCTTCATCTTCAATCATATCAAAATCGATATTCATGTCTTTAAGAACTTCTTTTACAGCGTCTTTAATTTGTGCATTGATAAGATTGTTGCTTAATGCTCTTCCCATTAAAAATTCTGCAGAAAGATAATACAACTGTTTTACAGGCTTTTTTTCATATTCTTGACGAGTTGCCATCCAGTTATTCATAATCAACTCTAATGCAGATGCTGAAACTGCATCAAAAAGGTCATGTTTATTTGCCTGCGAAATGTCTTTTCCATACTGTCTACGTAAACGAGCAGAAAGATTTTGTTTAAATTGTTCAGCATTAAATTCCATAAATAATTCCTCCAAAAGAATTTTTATTTACTCATTAAAATTATTGAACTTCCAGAAACTAACACATATCTTCTTTGTTCTCTAAGAAGTTCTTCCATTCCACTTTCTGTTATATCTTCAGGAGAGGAAAAAGAAGTATCTGCAACTCGATACCATTTTTTGCCTTCCGATAAAGCTGGTAAAGTAATTGTTAAATCATAAATGTCTGTGTTTGTAGCAATATAATAATCTCTATTATCCGTTCCAGTCAATTTAAAACTTAAAAAACGCTTCATCTTGGACCAATCAGGAACTTTTGCGTTGTTGTCAAACCAAGTGATTTCTGGAACAAGCGATTTATCAAATTGTTCTTCAAAAAAAGTTTTTCTTGTAAAAACAGAATGATTTAATCTCAACTTTATTAATTGTGAAGTAAATCTAATTAATCCTTCGTTTTTGTTTACTAAATCCCAATTTATCCAACTGATGTCGTTATCCTGACAATAAGCGTTGTTATTTCCGTGTTGGGTTCTTCGCATTTCATCACCTGCAACAAGCATTGGAACTCCTTGCGAAATAAACAAATACAAAAGGAAATTTTTTATTTTTCTTAATCTGATATTTTCGATTTTAGGATTTACGCATTCTCCTTCATAACCATGATTATAACTCAAATTATCATCCGAACCATCACGATTTTCTTCGCCATTTTCTTGATTATGTTTGTTATTATAGCTCACTAAGTCATTTAAAGTAAAACCGTCGTGTGCTGTAATAAAATTTATAGAAGATAAAGGAGAACGTCCACTTAATTTATACAAATCTGAACTTCCTGCAATTCTTGTTGCAGCAGCGTTAGAAATTGTATCATCACCACGAATAAATCTTCGGATATCATCACGGAATTTTCCGTTCCATTCGCACCAACGTTTTCCGCCAGGGAATCCGCCAAGTTGGTATAATCCGCCGCAATCCCAAGGTTCTGCAATTATTTTTGTGTTTGCAAGAATTGGATCTTCGTTTATTGCGTGAGTTAATGGAGGCAAAGAAAGAGGAATTCCAATTTCATCGCGAGTCAAAATTGAAGCCAAATCAAAGCGGAAACCATCAACGTGCATTTGCAAAACCCAATAACGCAAACTATCCAAAATAAATTCTCTTGTAATTGGATGATTACAGTTTACAGTGTTTCCACATCCAGAAAAATTCATATAATATTGTTTTTCTCTTTGAGGAAGTTGGTAATAAACGTCGTTTTGCAAACCTCTAAATTCAAATGTATAACCGTGTTCGTTGCCTTCGGCTGTGTGATTATAAACAACGTCCAAAATTACTTCGATTCCAGCTTTGTGAAGTTCTTTTACAAGTTGCTTAAATTCTTTTACCGAAGCGCCCGGAGTCAAATCTGCTGCGTATGAAGTTTTTGGTGCAAAAAAACCGATTGTACTATAACCCCAATAATTTACAAGTTTTTCGCCAGTTCTTGGATTAACGTTTCCATTTTCGTTTTCGTCAAATTCAAAAATCGGTAAAAATTCAACACTTGTAATTCCAAGTTTTTTTAGATATTCAATTTTTTCTGCAAAACCTTTGTAAGTTCCTTTGTTTTTAACATTTGATGAATCAGAAGCGGTAAATCCTTTTAAGTGGGTTTCGTAAATTACAGTTTTTTCAAGTGGATAATTTAATGGTTTATCGCCTTCCCAATCAAAATCATCATCATCAACAACAACGCATTTTGGAAAATCTGACAAATCAAATAATTCACCGTTTTGAATTCCAGCCAAACCAGCAGAACGTTGGTTGTTATAAGAGCGAAAAACAGAACCTTTGGAAAAAGCTTTTGCGTAAGGATCAAAAAGATATTTGTGATAATTAAAACGTAAACCTTTTGGTGGATTATATTCGCCATCAACACGATATAGATAAAGTGCACCAGCTTTTAAGCCACAAAGAAATACGTGCCAAATATCACCAGTTTTATTTTTTACAGGATCGAACGTAATGCAAGTTGAAGGTGATTTATCATCGTCTTTTTCAAAAAGAACAAGTTCAACCTTTTTTGCATCTTTACTGTACAAAGAAAAATTTACACCTTTGTCAGTAACAATTGCTCCATATTTTAATGGACATCCATCCTGAACAATAATTTCAGCCATAATGCGCGAATTCTACCATAATTTACGTCTTTTTTCTATAGATAACGCAATTTTAAAATTAAAATAGATTTTATTATAAAAAAAATGTATAGTGACATTATGAGTGATAATTTTATTCAAAATACAAATGAAGATGACAAAGAATTAAAAACAGGAATGGTTGCCATAATCGGTAGACCTTCTGCAGGAAAATCAACTTTTTTAAATACAGCTTGTCAGGAAGAAGTTTCCATTGTTTCTCCAATTCCTCAAACAACACGCAACGCAATTAAAGGAATTGTAAACACATCTTTTGGGCAACTCATTTTTATTGATACCCCAGGATATCACGATTCAGATAAAAAACTAAATTTAAGACTAAAAAATGTTACAGAAACTCAATTAGAAGATATTGATTGTGTTCTTTACGTTTTAGATTCTACAAGAGTTCCTGGAAACGAAGAAATTCACACTGCGCAATTAATAAAAAAACACGCAAATAAAACTGTAATTGCAATAAACAAAATCGATTCCAAAGAATCAAAAATTCAGCCAATTAGACGTTTTATAAAAGATACATTGCCTCAAATTCCACAAGAAAGAATTTTTGAAATGTCAGCACAAAAAGACATTGGAATTAATGAAGTTTTAAAAGCTTTGTATGATATCGCGCCAATTGCTCCTCCAATGTATTCAGAAGATGATTACACAGACCAAGATTTAGCATTCAGAATTGCAGAAGCGATTCGTGGCGAAGCAATAAATCGATTGGCAGATGAACTTCCACACGCTGTTTACGTAGATATTGCGGACGTAGAAAAAAGAAACGAAGGTAAAAAACTTTGGGTTAGAGCATTTCTTTGTGTAGAACGTGAAAGCCAAAAAGGAATTGTAATTGGAAAAGGCGCAACAAAAATTAAAGAAATTCGTGCCGCCTCACTTAAAAAACTCAACAGAATTTTTATTTACAAAGTAGAACTTGATTTACAAGTAAAAGTTGATAAAAATTGGCGCCAGAGAGATTACACTTTGAACAAATTGATTCCGCAATAAAAATCTATTTGTTTAATATTTTTTTCGTGTTATAATCAAAGTTGATATGAATAAAGAAAAAAGTAATTTATATACTCCTAAAATCATTCTTTCCGCTAGTAGTATAATTAAATTGGCGCTAAGAATGATGGCGAATATAAATAGAACAATTGCTACTCACAACGAACGAACAGCGTATCTTGCATTAAGACTTGTTCAACATCATCAAATGAATAGCAAATGTACAAATAAAAATTTATTACTTTTATCGCTTTTTCATACAATCGGATTTTTTAAGTACGACCCTCTTTTTAATCCAAATCCTTTTGAAAACGAAGTAAACCTTTTTTCTACAGAAAAAGAAACTGAATCAAAATATGTATACGGATATTATTATCTGGAAAATATGACTCCGTTAAAAGATTCTGCAATTGTTCTAAAATTTTTTAACAAAGATTACCAACCAGAGTTAATTAATTTTTTTCCACAAGCAGAATACAAATCAATTATTTATTTGTGTGCAAGAGTAAATGATTACATCACAAACAATCCTGATAAAGAACTTCCAGAAGATTTAAATTCGCTTTTTCCCGAAAAATTAGACCCTCTTTATGTTCAAGTTTTTAACAAGGCAAACAAAGACAATAAACTTATAAAAAAATTAAATTCAGGAAAATATTCCGAAGAATTACTAAACATCGTCGATAGAATTCAATACAACGAAGAAGATACAAAACAATTGCTCAAATTTGTAGTTTATATGTTGGACTTTAAAAGTACTTCTACATTTGCGCACACAATCAACACTTCTTGTTACGCTTGTTCACTTGCAATGCGACTTGGACTTTCGGAAGAAGAAATTGACATTCTTTTTGCAAGCGCTCTTCTTCATGACATCGGAAAAATTGCAATTCCGCACGTGATTTTGGAATTTCCGGGCAAACTCAGCGCAGAAGAAATGGGAATTATGAGAAGGCACGTTAATCACACAAAAAAAGTTTTACAAGGAATTGTAGACGATGAAATTTGTGAAAACGCGTTCCGTCATCATGAAAAATTAAACGGTTCTGGTTATCCGCAACAATTAACAGCAGACGAAATCTCTTTAACACAAAGGATTCTTACAGTTGCAGATATTACTAGTGCTTTAAGCGACACGCGAAGTTATAAAGGTGAATTTTCAAAAGAGACAATGATTAATATCATGAACGAAATGACACAAAAAGGAGAATTAGATTCTTCTATCACGCACATTTTAGAAACTGAATTTGAAGAAATTCACACAGAAGTTATACAACAACGAGAAGATTTACGCGTAGATTACAATAATGTATTTAATAAATTCTATTCTTATTATATAACTGATACATCAGATTTTGCGACAGAAGAAGCAGAATTAGAAGAACTATAAGAGGAAATAAATATGGCTTTAGAATGTGGAATCGTAGGATTACCAAACGTAGGAAAATCAACAATATTTTCAGCTTTAACAGCAGCACCAGCCGCAGCAGAAAATTTTCCATTTTGTACAATCGATCCAAACGTAGGAATTGTAGATTTACCAGATGAACGTCTTGATTTTTTATCAAGCATTTTTAATCCTAAAAAGAAAACTCCAGCAGCAGTAAAATTTGTTGATATTGCGGGGCTTATTAAAGGCGCTTCTCAAGGTGAAGGTCTTGGAAATAAATTTTTGGCAAATATTCGCGAAACAAGTGTAATTGCTCACGTTGTAAGATGTTTTGACAATCCTGACATTATGCACGTAAGAGACAACGCAAATACAGAAGCACCAATTGACCCAGAAAGTGACATCCTTACAATCAACTGGGAATTGGCACAAGCAGATTTGGACACAATCGAAAAACGTCAAGACAAAGTTACACGCGCAATTCGTTCACTTGGAAAAGAAGAAGAAAAAAAATATGCACCTTGGATTAGTGCTGTTGCAAAAATCAAACCTTTACTTCAAGACGGAAAATGTGCAAGAATCGCAGATTTAACTGATGACGAAAAAGAAGCTGTAAAAGATATGTTCCTTTTGACAATGAAACCAACACTTTATGTTGCAAACGTTGACGAAGATTCAATTGCTGACGGAACAAACAAATACGTAGAAATTGTAAAAAAATATGCAGCTGAAGAAAAATCAGAAGTTGTTGTAATTTGTGGAAAATTTGAAGCAGATTTGGCAGAAATCACAGATCCTGCAGACAGAAAAGATTTTATGGATTCAGTTGGCTTAACAGAAAGTGGATTATCAACTCTTGCAAGAAAAACTTATCACTTAATGGGGTTAAGAACTTTCTTTACAGGCGGACCTGATGAATGTAGAGCTTGGACAATTAAATCTGGCGACACAGCTCCAAAAGCCGCAGGTGTAATTCACACAGATTTTGAAAAAGGCTTTATTCGTGCCGAAGCTTACACAATCGATGATTTACGCACATACAAAGATGAAGCAGGAATTAAAGCAGCTGGAAAAATCCGTCAAGAAGGAAAAGAATATATCGTTCAAGACGGCGATGTTTTATTCTTTAAGTTTAACGTATAAATCATTATATTTAAATACATGTTTCTTTTTATAAAAAAGAACAAACGTAATTTTTTTGTACAAGGAATAAGTTTTATGGCAGATTGTAATCACAACTGTAGTAGTTGTAACGAAAAATGTGAAAAAAGAGATTTTCATGTTAATTTACACCCAAAAAGCAGTGTAAAAAAAGTAATTGGTATTGTTAGTGGAAAAGGTGGTGTTGGAAAATCATTAGTAACAAGCCTTTTAGCTAGTAAAATAAACAAAGCTGGTTTTAAATCAGCAATTCTTGATGCAGACATTACGGGACCTTCTATTCCAGAAAGTTTTGGCGTTGGACAAATGAGAGCCACAGCTGTTGATGGCGAAGAAGCATTAAATCCTGTAATTACAGACAGCGGAATTCAACTTATGTCTATGAATTTCTTGCTTCAAAATGAAACTGACCCTGTAATTTGGCGTGGACCAGTTATTGCTGGCGCTGTAAAACAATTCTGGACAGATGTAATTTGGCAAGATGTTGATTTTATGTTTGTAGATATGCCACCAGGAACAGGTGACGTTCCTCTTACAGTTTTCCAATCATTACCAATCGACGGAATTATTGTTGTATCTTCTCCTCAGCAATTAGTACGCGTAATTGTAGAAAAAGCTGTTAATATGGCAAATATGATGAATATTCCAATTCTTGGACTTGTAGAAAACATGAGTTACGTAAAATGTCCAGATTGTAACAAAGAAATTACTGTATTTGGCAAAAGTAACATTGACGCAATTGCAAAAGATTTTAATATTCCAGTTCTTGCTCGCATTCCAATGGAAGAATCAACATCACAAGCTGTAGACGCTGGAGATATTGAAAGTGTTGAATGTCCATATCTTGATGTTGCAGTAGAAACTGTAAAAAAATTACTCTAGAAGATGGCAGAAGAAATAAACAAAATCAGAGAGCAAGCAACGGAGCATTTTAAAAATGGATACAATTGTGCTCAATCGGTTGCTCTCACTTTTGCAGATAGATTAAACATTTCACAAGACACATTGGCAAGTCTCGCCCAACCTTTTGGCGGCGGGGTTTGTCGTATGAGAGAAATCTGTGGAGCCGTGAGCGGAATGATGATTTGCCACGGTCTAAAAAACGGAAATAACAATCCTTCTGATAAAAAAAACAAAGACAATGTTTATACAACGGGCCAAGATTTGTGTAATGAATTTATCAAACAAAACGGTTCAATTATCTGCAAAGAATTACTTGGTCTTAAAAAAAAAGGAGATTCGCCTATCAGTAGCGAACGCACAAAAGAATATTATCAAAAAAGACCTTGCGCACAAATTGTAGCCGACGCAGCAGAAATTGTGGCGCGTAAAATATTCTTTATAGAAAACTAAAAATCTATTTTTTTTGCAAAATGCTATCTTTTTTGTTATACTTGATACTATGGATAGAAATGCAGAAGATGAAATCACCATTACACAAGAAACAATCCGTGAATTATGCAATATCGTAAATTCTGCAAATGATGAACAATTCATTTATGATTTTTTTGAATGCTTGTTTACAAAATCGGAACTAAAAGACATTGCAAATCGGTGGTTACTCGTAAAAGAAATTGATAAAGGAACACCTCAACGCGAAATTGCAAAAAAATTCGGAATGTCTTTGTGTAAAATCACACGAGGTTCCAAAGAATTAAACAAACCAGACAGCGTGTTTAGAAAAATCTTAGACAAAAATCAAAACCACAAAGAATAGGAAAATAAATTGACTACACCAAATAAGCTTTATTTTAAAAATCCAGCAAAAAATTGGGAAGAAAGTTTACCATTAGGAAACGGACGTCTTGGTGTTATGCTAAAAGCAGAACCTTGCGTAGAAACGTTGCAACTAAACGAAGAATCTATTTGGTCAGGTGGTCCACAAGATAGAATAAATCCTGATTCGTACAAATATTTAAACGAAGTAAAAAAATTAATCCGCGACGGAAAAATGAAAGAAGCACAGGAACTTGCTTTAGAAACACTTTGCGGAACATCTTTTAACGAACGCGTTTATCAAACAGCAGGAAATTTCAACATTGATTTTTTTACTTCACAAAATTACGGAATTGAAGGCCCTCTTCCTCCTCACAAAACTCCACAATGCGCTTTAGATTCATACAAAAGTTTTTTAGATTTACAAACTGCAACAGCCTTCGTTAATTACACTGACGAAAATCAAGCACAAATTACAAGAAAAACTTGGGTTTCGGCTGTAGACGATATGATTTATATGCACGTTAAATCTGACAAAATTGGTGCGTTAAATTTTAGAGGCGGCTTGGATAGAGGAATTTGGTCAGACAACATTTTTGCAGAAGACGGATTTATTTTTTTAGAAGATTCCCACGGAATTCCTTTTTGTGCAGGTTGTGGCGTTGTTTGTAAAAACGGTCAAGTTCAAACAAAAGGTCCATTTTTAGTAGGAAAAGATTGTGACGAAATCCTCTTTTTTATAGATATACAAACTTTTAAATGTGATTACAAAAATATCGATAAAAAACAATACAACAAATTGATTCAAAAAAACACATGGACTTCTTCATGCAAAAATAAATTGCTAAAAATCAAAAATAGATTTGAAAATTCAAATGATTTTTCAAATATTGTACAAAAGATTTATGATTCACATGTAGATGAATACAAATCCTTTTACAACAGATTACAATTTGAATTAAATCCAGCTGAACAAGAAAGCGAACTTTCCACACCAGAACTTTTGCAAAACGTAAATAAAAACAATGCGCTTTTAGTTCAGCAATATTATAATTTTTGTAGATATTTGCTTTTATCTTCATCAAGAAAACCGGGAATTCTTCCAGCCACATTGCAAGGAATCTGGAATTGCTATATGGATCCGCCATGGGGAAGCAAATACACCATCAATATCAACTTGCAGATGAATTATTGGGCTGCTTGTATGTGCAATATGGCAGAAACAGAAGAATCGATGTTTGAATTATTGGAGAGAACTTACAAAAAAGGCGCTCAAACTGCAAAAAAAATGTACGGTTGCAATGGATACGTTGTTCATCATAACACAGATATTTGGGGAGATTCAGCACCACAAGATTGTTGGATGCCAGGAACTTTTTGGGTTTTAGGAAACGCGTGGCTTGCAACTCACATTTATGAACATTACGAATATACACAAAATATAGATTTACTTTCAAAATATTATTATTTAATGCACGAAGCCTGCCGATTTTACACCGAATTTTTGGAACCTTGCGATTTACTCTCGCCAGATGGAAATCCTTATTTAGTTTTAAATCCGTCAGTTTCTCCAGAAAATTCTTATGTTACAAAAACTGGTGAAATTGGGGCTATTACTGCTGGTTGCCAAATGGATAATATGATTTTGGAACATTTATTCACAAGTTGTTTAAAATCGGCTAAAATTTTACAAGACAAAGCAAAAAATCCACAAGGAAAATCCTACAAAAAAAATGAATTTAAAAAAGATTTACAAAATTTTGAATACGTTCTAAATCATCTAAATAAACCAGATTTAAACAAAGACGGTTCATTAATGGAATGGAACGAAGAAGTTGAAGAAGTAGAACCTGGACACAGACACGTTTCGCATTTATACGGACTTTTCCCAGGAATCTCAATCAACACAACAAAAAACGCACAATTTATGCAATCGTGTAAAAAAACACTAGAAAAACGTTTACAAAACGGAGGCGGTCACACAGGGTGGAGCCAAGCGTGGATTTTGAATTTTAGAGCAAGTTTACAACAAGGTGAAGAAGCGCTTGAAGGGTTAAAAAAACTCCTCACCCATTCTACTCTTCCAAATTTGTTAGACACTCACCCACCTTTCCAAATTGACGGAAATTTTGGAACTTTAGCTGCAATTACAAGAATGATTGTTCAATCGCAATTAGTAAATGATGATGAATTGAATTTGTATTTATTGCCAGCAATTCCAAACGATGCAGAATGGAAAAACGGAAAACTTTTTGGCGTAAAAACAAAAGGTGGCTTACAAATTGATTTAGAATGGAAAGAAGGAAAAATCAACAAATTAAAAATATTTTCTTCTATAAAAAATCAAGTTGTAAAAAAGGTGAATATTTTTGAAAACAATGATTTATTAAAACAAATTACGCTAAATTCTTTAGAAGAATTTGATATTATTTGATTAACTCTGCTTTGAAGTATTGCCAAAACTCTCTATTTTTGGTAGTATCTTTGATACGTGAAAAGTTTTTTTTGATTTTTTTATCTTTATCCCCGTTTAGAAAAGAAAATCGGACGATTCACTAGTTTTATGTAAATAGGATTTCTTGTTTCCTTTAATCCTTTACATCAAGCGCTTTATTTTCTGAATTCTTTTTGATAGAGGTATTATATGTACGCAACTATTGAATTTAAGGGCAAACAGTACAAAGCAGAAGAAGGTGTTGTCCTTACAGTAGATAAGCTTGACGCTGAACAAGGTTCAAAAATTGATATTGAAACAGTTCTTTTAGTAAGCGATGGAGACAAAATCAGTGTTGGAACACCTTATGTAAAAGGTGCAAAAGTACAGGTTGTTGTTGAAGAATCTTTCAAAGATAAAAAAGTTCTTGTATTCAAATTTAAATCAAAGAAAGATTATCACCGTCTTATTGGTCACAGACAACAGTATACAAAAGTACGTGTTGAAAAAATCATTTTAGCATAAGTGTTAAATATAGGAGCATATTATGGGAAGAACTAGAGGCGGAAGCGGTGCTAAAAACGGCCGTGATTCAAATCCAAAAAATCTGGGTATCAAAAAATATAGTGGAGAATTTGTAACAGCAGGTTCTATTCTTGTAAAACAGCGTGGTACAAAATTCTACCCTGGTAAAAATGTTCAAAGAGCTGGAGATGACAGTCTTTTTGCAACAGCTGACGGAAAAGTAGTTTACAGTGAAAGAATGAATCACAAATACATTTCTGTTGAACCAATTTCTGAATAATTAATTATTTAGTTATTAATTACCCGGTTGATTATATCGCCGGGTATTTTTTTTATAGGGTTAATATATGATTCAATTTGCAGACGAAGCATTAATAGAAGTTCGCTCCGGAAACGGTGGAAACGGTTGTGTCGCTTTTAGACGAGAAAAATACATTCCGCACGGTGGTCCAAACGGTGGAGACGGCGGGAATGGAGGCGATGTAATTTTTTGTGTAAAACGAAATCTTCGTACATTAGCTAAATTAAGACATAAACATTGCTTTAAGGCTAAAAACGGAGGGGACGGACAAGGTTGGAACAGACACGGTGCTGACGGAGAAGATATTGTAATTCCAGTTCCACCAGGAACAACAATCAGAGATGCAGAAACTGACGAAATTATTTACGATTTTACATCTGATTGTGACAACGAACAATTCACTTTATTAAAAGGTGGAAAAGGTGGTTGGGGAAACGTTCATTTTAAAACTTCTACAAACCAAGCACCTCGTTATGCACATCCGGGAACAAAAGGTGAAACAAAAATGCTCAAACTCGAATTGAGTATTATGGCAGACGTTGGACTTGTAGGTTTTCCAAATGCCGGAAAATCTTCACTTTTGACAGCTTTTACAAACGCTCGTCCAAAAATTGCACCTTACCCTTTTACAACAAAAATTCCAAACCTTGGAGTTCTACGTATTGATGATGAAAGCGACATTATTATTGCAGATATTCCTGGAATTATTGAAGGAGCAAGTGAAGGTTTAGGATTAGGAGACCAATTCTTAAAACACATTACAAGAACTGCATGTTTAATTTTTATGATTGACTGTTCTGATCCAAATTATCTAACTGCATACGATACTTTGTGTAATGAACTTGCTTCGTATTCAGAAGAATTAATTCAAAAACCAAGAATTGTTTTGTGTAATAAAATTGATGAACCAGGTGCTTTTGACAATGCAAAAGAGGTTTGTAAAAAAATTCAGCAAATTGACAAATCAATTCCAGCAATTCCTATTTCTGTAATGATGAACAGAGGAATGGATAATGCAAAAAAAGAAATCGTTGCTTTAGTAAACAAACTTGAAAAAAGATTAAGCGATATTTCAATTGCACAAGATGGAAAATCTGATTCATTTGGTTCTTCTTTTATGAAAGACCGCGAATTTATAGAAGATGATGATTTTACACAATATCCAGGAAGTGAAAATTGAAAATTGCAATAATGGGTGGAAGTTTTAATCCTCTTCACAACGGGCACGCAATGCTTGCAGAAACTGTGGCGAAGGAATTGGGATACGATAAAATTTTATTTATTCCAACAAACATTCCACCTCATAAAGTTATCAATGAAGAAATCTCTCCCGAACAAAGATTGGAAATGCTAAAATCTTTTTGCAAACAATCAAATGGTCTTTTTGAAGTAGAAGATTGTGAAATAAAAAGAGGCGGAATTTCTTACACAAGTGATACTGTAAAATTTATTTTGGAAAAATACAAAAATGAACTTAGCGGCAAAATTGGTTTAATCATGGGTGAAGAAATTGCAGCTGAATTTCATAAATGGTACAACATTGAATTTTTGGCAGAAAATTGTCATTTAATCATTTCTCCACGGATAAAAGATTATGACGAAGACGAAAATGTTAGTAAAAACAAACCAAGCGGAAATTTTCACGGAGATTTTTCTACAAAATTTGATAAAAACAATTTTCCTTATGATTTTACATTTTTATCTTCGCCAATGCTTCCAATATCTTCTACACAAATTAGAGAACGTGTAAAAAATGGAAGAAGTTTCCGATATCTTGTTCCTCAATCAATTTTTGAGTATATTGATGAATATGAACTATATAGAAAAAATTAACGAAATTAATGATTATGCAAAAGCAAAATTAAGTACTTCTCGTTATAAACATTCTGTACAAGTTGCAACAATGTGCGAAGAGCTTTGTGTAAAAGCTGGTTATAAAAAGTTCAAAGGTTATCTTGCAGGAATTTCTCACGACATTTGTAAGGAAATTTCAGAAAAGAAAATGCTTAAACTTGCTCAAAAAGATGATTTACCAATTTGTAAACAAGAAAAAGACAAAACTTCGCTATTACACGGAAGAGCTGCGGCAATTTTATTAAAAGAAAAATTTAATATAGATGACGAAGACGTTATAAATGCTGTTAGATATCATGTTTCTGGAAATATAAAAATGAACGAATTTGCCATGTGTTTGTACATAGCAGATAAAAGTGAACCTACAAGACCGCATATTACAAAAGAATATTTAGATAATCTTTTTTCTATGCCGATTATAAATATGATGGATTTTGTTTTAACAGAAAACATCGAATATTTAAAAAAGAAAAATTATACAATTTATGAACAAACTTTTCTTTTACAAAACGAAATTAAGGAACGATTAAGCATAAATGAATAAAATACGTGACGAACAAAAAGGAATTATCTTTATTGCAGCAATTTTTGTAATAATCATTTCTTTGGGAATATTTTTTTCTGTTTCTCTAAAAACAAACAAAGTTGAAGAAACTCTAAAAACAACAGATATGTTGCGCGTCCTTTATGTTGTAGAGGATGAAAATACAGAAATGTTATTTTCTTCTGTACTAACATTTTATCCTAAATCAAATAAAGGTGCGTTAATCAATCTTCCTTCATATACAGGGGCAATTTATAATACTCTTGGACGCGTAGACAGACTTTCTACAGTTTATAATGCGACTGGAATTGCAGGCTTTAAACAAGAAGTAGAAAAAATGCTTGGTATTCAAGTTCATTTTACAAGTACAATTTCATTAACAAATTTTATTAAACTTTGTGATATTGTTGGCGGTGTAAGAGTATTTATTCCAAATCCTGTTGACTACGTTTCTGAAGAAGGAGAACGTTGGCTTTTACCTTCTGGAGCTGTAAATTTAGATGGTGACAAAGTTAGAGTTTATCTTAAATACAAATTAGATGACGAAACAGAAACTGATGTTCAAGAAAGATACCAAAATATTATGGCCGCTTTTTTAACTGGACTTCATGATAAAAACTTTATTTTATTCAACAACAACACATACCAATTGATTAACAACTGTATCAACACTAATCTAAGAGAGGATGAAGAAGAAACTCTTTATTCAATGATTGCAGCCATTGATACAGAATCATTAATTCACCAAACAATCACAGGGTCGTGGCGTAACGTGGATAATCAGCAATTATTAATGCCATTAAACAACGGTGAATTTATAAAAGAAGCTGTTAAACAACTTACAAACATGTTAAAATCTGAAGATGGAACAATTACAAGCCGTGTTTATGTAATTGAAATTAAAAACGGAACAGAAATACAAGGCTTAGCAAGAAGAACGTCAACTTTATACAAAGATGCTAGTTACGATGTTCTTGCAGCAGTAAATGCAGATTCGCAAGATTATGAACAAACTGTAATTATTGATCATATTGGAAACGAAACTGCAGCAAAAAATGTTGGCGAATTAATTCGCTGTACAAACATTAAACAAATAGATTCTACAACGGAGGTAAAAGATTATACATCAGAAGCTAAAGTTGACTTTACAATCATTTTGGGTAAAGACTTTAACGGACGCTATGTTGTAAAAAAATCTTCAAACTAAGATGAAAACATTAGAACAAAAAGCAATTGAAATTGCAAAATTGATGGAAGACGGTAAAGGGAAAGACGTAAAATTAATCAACATCAGAGAATTAAATAGTTGGGCTGATTATTTTATTATTGTAACAGTTACAAGTTCAACTCATTGGCAGGGACTTGCAAAACAAATTAAAGAATACATAAAAGATAATGATTTAGAGATTCATTTAACAAACAAAAAAAGTCCAGACGGAGATGACTGGAATTTGATTGATATTGGACCTATTGTAGTTCATTTGATGTCAGATGCTGCAAGAGAATTCTATGATTTAGAAAAATTGTGGCACGCTGGTACTTTTATTGATTTTAATGAAAGTCAAGAATAGTTGCTTTAAACAAAAAAAACGACAGAATATTTATTTCTGTCGTTTTTTTTGTTTAACATAAAAATTTTAGTTATAAATTAATCATCAAATCCGTCGTAAGCTAAATCATCTTCTGTAAGAAGAATATCATCATCATGCGAATGCATAGAAATATAACCATCTTCTGGTTCTACATCATCAAATGGTTCATCTTCATATTCTTCTTCTTTGAAAACATCATCGTACAATTCAACATCATCGTCAAAATCATCTAATGTGTTGTCATCTTCATAGTCAAAGTCATCATCAAAATCAGAATCATCGAACGCATCAAAATCATCAAAATCTTCATCATATTCAAAAGAATCATCAAGAATATCGTTTGTTAAGGACATAAATTCTCCAAAAATTTATTGGTTGGTAAAGCTGATTTTATTCTCTAAAAAAGAATTTAAATCACTAAAAAATTATTGTCAACTAGACTTTTGTTCCTAATTATCAATTTTTAAGAATGCTTTATAACATTCATAAATCTGGCAAATATCTTCTTTGCTTGTAATTTCCCAAGGTGCATGCATACTTAAAACAGCAACGCCCGCATCAATTACATTCATTCCGTACTTTGCAGCATGATAAGCGATTGTTCCGCCACCTCCTTGGTCTACTTTTCCAAGTTCTGCCATTTGATAAACTACATTTGCATTGTCCATCTGATTACGAAGTTTTGCAATAAATTCAGGATTTGCATCACTTGCACCAGATTTTCCTCGGCTACCTGTAAATTTTTGGAACGCTACACCACCACCAAGAACTGACGAATTTTCTTTATCAAATAGATTTGCATTCATTGGGTCGTATGCTGCATTTACATCGCTAGAAAGCATATAACTATTTGCAAGACAACGACGCAAAACTAATTCTGAATAATTTTGACATCGAGAAATTACTTCTGCCACCATATTTTCAAACAAATTAGAAGCCATTCCTGTTGCCCCTACACTTCCAATTTCTTCTTTATCTACACACAAACAACAGCAAGTTCGTTTTTCAGCCTGATTTTCCAACAACGCAGCAACCGAAGTAAAAGCACAAGAACGATCATCTTGACCATACGCAAGTATAAAAGAACGGTCTAATCCTAAATCACGTGCTTTTCCAGCTGGAACAATTTCTAATTCTGATGACAGAAAATCATCTTCTTCAATTTTGTACTTGTCTTTTAATAATTCAAGAATGATTTTTTTTGCGCTATTTTTTTCTTTCTTTTTAGATTTTTCTTCTTTTTCTGGAACTTTACTTCCAAAAATCAAATCCAAATCTTCGCCAGTAATAAATTCACTTGCTTTGTTTTGCATTTGACTTTGAGCTAAATGTGGTAAAATATCAGAAATACAAAAAACAGGGTCATTTTCATCTTCGCCAATCACAATATTGATTTTTGTTCCATCTTTTTTGCAAACAATACCGTGAATTGCCAAAGGAATTGTTGTCCACTGATATTTTTTAATTCCGCCGTAATAATGTGTATTCATGTAAACAATATTGTCGTTTTCGTAAAGAGGTTTTTGTTTTGCATCCAAACGAGGGGAATCAATGTGCGCACCAAGAATATTCATTCCGTTTTCTATATTTTCAGTTCCAATGTTAAAAAGCGCAATAGCTTTGTCCATTTTTTTTATATAAACTTTATCTCCAGGTTTTAGACTTTCAACAGAATTAATGTCTTTGTAACCAATTTCTTCAGCCATTTTTGCAATTTGAACAACGCATTCACGTTCTGTTTTTCCGTTATCCAAAAATTTTTTGTAATCATCAATAAGTTTTTTATTCATAAAAATCCTCTTTTTATTCCATTTCCACGTACGGAGTATCAATTGTTATAACACAATTTGAATTTTTTATATAAGTTTGAACGTATTTTTGGATTTCAGATTTTAAATCTTCATCACAAAGTTTACAATCAAAAGATTTTACTACATCAAAAATAATATTTGTATGTGTAGGACCCGGTACAATTCTTACATCGTGCGAAGTTAAATTTGTATTAATTTTTTGTAATCCTGCATGAATTACATCTTTTATTTCTGATAGACGTTCATTTTTTGTATCAATCGGGTCCATATGAATAATTACGCTACAATTTAATTTTTGCGCAACAGAAACTTCGATATTATCAATAATATCATGCATTTCAAAAATATCTTTATCACCGGGAACTTCAACATGCAAAGAAATCATACGTCGCCCAGGACCATAATCGTGAACAATTAAATCGTGAATTCCAACAACATGAGGAAATTTACACACTTCTTCTTCAATTTGATTTACAAATTCTTTAGAAGGAGGAGTTCCTAAAAGTGGCTTAATTGTTTCTTTTGCAGATTCAATTCCTGTGTACAAAATGAACAATGCAACAAAGATTCCGGCAAGAGCATCAGTAGGAAAAGTTGTAAATTTAGAACAAACAATTGAAACAATAACCACAAAAGTAGAAATCATGTCTGCAAAACTATCTTGCGCAGTCGCTTTCATAGAAACTGAATCAATTTTTTTTGCAATTCTACTATTGTAAAAATACATATAAAATTTAATTAAAATTGAAAAAATTAATATAATTATAGAAAAAAGACTGAAATTTACAGGGGAAGGATTAAACAAACCTTCAAATGAAGATTTTAAAAGTTCTAATCCCATAAACAAAATTAAAAACGAGATGATTAAACCTGATATATATTCCAATCTTCCGTGACCAAAAGGATGTTCAATATCAGGTTTTTTGCAAGAAAGTTTAAAACCTAAAATAGAAACTAATGAAGCTGCAGCATCTGAAATATTATTAAATGCATCTGCAATCATAGCAACAGAACTTGCTAGAATTCCAAAAATCAATTTTAAGCCAAATAACACGACATTTAAAAAGATTCCAAATACACCGCACAAAGTTCCATATTGCTGACGTACAAAAGGATTTGAATAATCAGCCCTATTTTTAATAAAAATTCTTGCAAGTAAATTAATCATTTTAGTTTTCCAATTCGTCTTCTATAAGGTCAGGTAAAAGTTCAAAGAAATCGTATCCTGTAATTTGTTCGATGTAATCAATTGGTTTTTGATAAGCAGTCCAATCTCCACCTTTGTGAACACCTTTTTGATTTGGAATACAAACTGAAATTATACGTGTATTTTCATCAATGCGATTAAAATCATCTTCACCCTTAGGAAGAACCATTACAACTTTCCATGTATATTCTGGAACATTCATATTATAAACTTGACCTGATTTTGTTTTGATTGGAATATAATCAAATGAACCTTTATCACCACTTCCACCAGAACCAACAGGACCTGCAAAAATATAAAGTTCATTTCCTTCGAGAGCCAAGTCTCTTTCGTATGCTTCTAAGTCTTTCCAAACAATTCTATTGCTATCAGGAGCTTGTGGAACCATATTTGTCATAAGGAATGTCATTTCATTATCTTCTACAGTTTTTGTTCTATCTGCCGAGGGACAAACGTGCCCTCTATCAAAACCGTAAGCATTGAATTGATAATCTGCTTTTCTTACTCTGTAATATCCATCTGGTAAGTCTGTATCAGGGCGGAAATTATCAGCACGTTCTGCATCTCCAAAATCATCTGTTGACAAGTGCCAACCTACCCAGTTTGGACAAAGTGTTTCGTTATTATAAGACATTGTAAACTGACTTCTATCCATCAAATAGTTTTTATCGTTAGAAACATCTGTTGTTGCGTCAGAAGGATTTCCCAAATACATTGGATGATTTTCTGAATATTCAAAATTAACTTCTTGAGGTGTAGTTGATTTTTTTGCAACTGTTGTTTGTGTTGGCGTAGGTTGTTCATTTTGAACTTCAGTTACTTCAGGTTCAATACCACGAATTTGATCCCAATAAACTAAAATTAGCGGACGTTCTGTTTGTTCAAGTTGAATTAATTTTCCATCAGAATTGATTTTAATTACAGGTTTTCCGTAAAAATACCAGCCAAGAGCAACTATAAGTACAATTACTCCGATTATAGAACGCAAAATCTTTTGTGATTTTGACATTCTTTTTTTAGATTTGTTTTTTGTTTCTTTTGAAACAGGTTTCTTTTGATTTGATTTTTTTGTAGCCATAGTTTGAATTTTATCAGTATATATGTTTATATGCAAGTTAAATAAAAAGTCATTCCTCTTAAAACAAGAGAAATGACTTTTTAGATTTAAATTTTATTTTTGTACAGGAACTCCGCACATTGGATGGTCAATTTCCCAATTCTGTGCAACTTTTAAGATTTTTGATTCACTGAACATTGGACCAGCAAACTGAACACCAACAGGCATTGAACCTGCTTTTTCGCTTGTTTTTCCAGCTGGAACTGAAATAGAAGGGATTCTAGCAAGGTTTACAAATGTAGTGAACAAATCGCTCAAATACATTTCAAGTGGGTCGTCAACTTTCTGCCCAAGTTTAAATGCAGGAGTTGGACAAACTGGACAAATAACTAAATCGTAAGATTCAAAAAGTTTTGACATTTCTTCTTGAATTCTTGCTCTTACAGTCATTCCTTTTTTGTAAGTATCACCACTAAATTGTTCAGATAAAACATAATTTCCAATAACAATACGACGTTTTACTTCTGGACCAAAGCCTTCAGAACGTGTTTGAACATATAATTCATCATAACCTTTGCCAGCATCAACGCGTCTTCCGTAACGAATTCCATCAAATCTGCTTAAATTACTAGCAGCTTCTGATAAAGCAATTACGTAATAACTTGCAATTGAAGCATCTAAGATTGGTAAATCAACAACATCGATTTTTGCACCTTTTGATTCAAACCATTTTCTTGTAGATTCAAAAACCGCACCTACATCAGCATCAAGTCCTTTTGTTTCCAAAAATTGTTGAGGAATTGCAACTTTTAATTTTGCAAATTCATCATCTGATAATGCTGTAAGATTTTTTAATTCATCTACATTTGGCAAATCGCAAGATGTATCATCATACATATCTTCGCCAGCCATTACAGCCAAAGGTTGTGCAATATCATTTGGTGTATGACCAATAATTCCAACCTGATCCAAAGAACTTCCGTAAGCCACAACTCCCCAACGAGAAAGAACTCCATAAGTTGGTTTTAATCCATATACACCACAATATGAAGCAGGAAGACGAACTGAACCACCAGTTTCTGTTCCAAGTCCAAACAATGCTTGATTTGCAGCAACAGCAGCTGTAGAACCACCAGAACTTCCGCCAGAAACGTATTCTCTGTTGATTGGATTACGTGTAGGTCCATAGCAGGAATATTCTGTACTTGAACCCATTGCAAATTCATCTTGATTACAACGTCCAAGAGGAATTGCACCAGCTTCTTCAAGGCGATTAATTACAGTCGCATTATAAGGGGCAACGTATCCTTCCAAGATTTTACTTGCACAAGTTAAGTGTTGTCCTTTTACAGAAATATTATCTTTTACAGCAAATGGCAAACCTAAAAGTGGTTTTTTATTAAATAAATCATCTAGAGTACCGTCATTTTTTGCTTGTTCAATTTCTTTATCACAAGCTTCTGCTTTTGAAATTGCATTATCGTACATTTCCAAAAAGGCATTTAATGGTAAAGATGAGTTTTTATCGTTTTCGAATGTTTCTATAGATTCTTTTACAAGAGAAACGCTTGTAACTTCACCGTTTTTAAGGGATTCTCTTACTTCGTTTATTGTATATTTCATAATTAAACTCCTTCACCAAGAACTTTAGGAACTTGAAAATATCCATCCATGAAGTCTTTTGAAACTTTTTTTACATCATGAATTTCAAGTCCTTGTACAATTTCATCTTCACGAAGATTTTCTGCTTGTGTAGAAGGATAAGCGTCATAAGGATTTTTGCTGTCATCATATTTTGAAAGAATTTCAAAATAACCAACAATATCATCAACTTGTTTTTTTAAAATAGATAAATTTGTACTTTCTGGAGAAAGTCGTGATAAATATAACAAATTATCTAAAGTCTGTTCATCGATTTTTTTGTGAGTACTCATAATCTATATTATAGTAAACTGACAGAGAAAAATCAAATATCTAGCCTGAGCTTCTGAACATTCTTCTATGTTCATTAATTTTGCTCAGGCTTCCAGTTTTACTTTGCGTAAAACTGGTACATCCTTTTTGTGCACAACCAAGCTTCTGAACATTCTTCTATGTTCATTAATTTTGCTCAGGCTTCCAGTTTTACTTTGCGTAAAACTGGTACATCCTTTTTGTGCACAACCAAGCTTCTGAACATTCTTCTATGTTCATTAGTTTTGCTCAGGCTTCCAGTTTTAGCTTGCGTAAAACTGGTACGTCCTTTTTGTGCACAACCAAGCTTCTGAACATTCTTCTATGTTCATTAATTTTGCTCAGGCTTCCAGTTTTACTTTGCGTAAAACTGGTACATCTTTTTTGTGCACAACCAAGCTTCTGAACATTCTTCTATGTTCATTAATTTTGCTCAGGCTTCCAGTTTTACTTTGCGTAAAACTGGTACATCCTTTTTGTGCACAACCAAGCTTCTGAACATTCTTCTATGTTCATTAGTTTTGCTCAGGCTTCCAGTTTTACGTTGCGTAAAACTGGTACATCCTTTTTGTGCACAACCTAGCTTCTGAACATTCTTCTTTGTTCATTAGTTTTGCTCAGGCTTCCAGTTTTACTTTGCGTAAAACTGGTACGTCCTTTTTTTGCACAACCAAGCTTCTGAACCTTTTACTATGTTCATTAATTTTGCTCAGGCTTCCAGTTTTACGTTGCGTAAAACTGGTACGTCTTTTTTGTGCACAACCTAGCTTCTGAACATTCTTCTATGTTCATTAATTTTGCTCAGGCTTCCAGTTTTACGTTGCGTAAAACTGGTACGTCTTTTTTGTGCACAACCAAGCTTCTGAACATTCTTCTATGTTCGTTGATTTTGCTCAGGCTTCCAGTTTTACGTTGCGTAAAACTGGTACGTCACTTTTGTGCACAACCTAGCTTCTGAACATTCTACTTTTCTTTGTGTACTACATTTAGATTTGTAAAAGTTGCAACCGCGGAAGAATTGGAATCTACTGCATAAAAACCTAAATAAACTCCTGTAAATCCACCTGCAACTTCGCTTGAAAGATAACGTGTGTCTGCTTGAGAAAGCAAAATCATATCTTTTTCTGTTTGTAGAAATAATTGATAACAGTAAGCATTTGCTAAAATTTTAAAAGTTGCTTTATTCGAAGCAAGTTTTAGTTTTTCTTTTAGGGAGTCTGCCTGCCCTACACAAATTCTAGAATTTGCATAAAAATCATTACCTTCTTTTGTGATAAAAATATCGTAATGATGATTTTCGTCCATAAATAAAGAAAGGCCTGATTCTGCTGTAGAACCTTTTGACACTGTTTCAGATTTGGACAATTCCACCTGACAAGAAATTTCTTCCTCAAAAGCACATTGTCTAATTCCTACCCAAGATGGAGAATCTTCAAGATTTTTTATAGTTTTATTTGTTGCTTTAACTTTTAAGAAATCTATGCCAAATTCGTAATTTTCTTTATGAGGATTTCTTAAATAATTCCAATCATTTTTTGTTGTTAGATTTTGGAAATTTTTGTGATAATTAAAATTTTGTTGTTCAAATTTGTGTTCAAAAGGCAATTCAACTTCTAGCAAAGCTTCTCCATAGCCTTGTTTATCAAATAAACTGCAACATGGAGTTCCAATATAAAACCAATCATCTTTCCAAATAACTGGTTCCATACAAGTTTCACGTCCTAAATGATGGAAAGGCATGTATTTATCAATTTGTCTAAACGCAAGATGACAAAACCACCAAGTTCCATCAGTTGCCTGAACAATATCGCCATGCCCCGCACCTTGAAGTTGATATCCGCCAAGATTTCTATTTGTTAAAACAGGATTTGCAGGACAAGGTTCAAATGGACCTTTTAGATTTTTTGAACGAGCGTAGTTTACCATGTGCCCGTACTCTGTTCCACCTTCGGCATTTAACAAATAATAATATCCGTTGAATTTATACATGTGTGGCGCTTCGATGTATCTTCCGCCAGTTCCGTACCAAAGAGGTTCATTTTCTGAAAGTTTTTTTCCAGTTTCAATATCGATTTGGCTGATTTGAATATATCCACGACCAGTTTTATCGTTCCCATTAGAAATAAAATAAACTTTTCCATCATCATCAAAAAATAACGATGGATCAATCCCGTCTTGTTCTACTTTAATTGGGTCTGACCATTCGCCATAAATATCATCTGTCCAAACATAAAAATTTCCGATATTAGAAACGTTTGTTACAACCATGTAAAATCGCCCATTATTAAAGCGAATTGTTGGTGCGTAAATTCCTCCACCAGTTATGCTTGAATTTTCTAAAAGCAACTGACTTTTTCTTGTAAGACAATGACCAATTTGTTTCCAATTGATTAAATCATCGCTTTCAAAAAGTGGAACTCCAGGAAAATAACTAAAAGTTGAACAAACCATATAATATTTTCCATTTGCCGCACACATACTTGGATCTGGATACATTCCTCTTAAAACTGGATTGTGAAATTTCATTTACGCACCTTCAAAAAAAAATTATTTATTAAATTTCCATTCTTTTAAACAAACGTCTTCGTTTCCAAAAAGAATGTAGAAGAAATGAACTCCTGTAAAATCTGTTGGAACATCAATTGTGACTTCTTGCCATTCATCGCTATCAACAACAAAAGAAGTTACTGGAGATTTTGCAACATTATCTAATTTAAGTTCAATTTTTCCGTGACCTTTTACTTTTGTTGTAAATGATTTTGCACCGTCTTCAAAATCAACATCTTTTATTACAAACCAAGCGCCATCTGCAACAGATTTTGAAGCCAATGTATTTTCTTCTGGAATTTTTTCATACCAAATATCAGCAGATGTACACATTGTAGTTCCAAGTGTTAATTTATATGGATTAAAATTTTCTATTTGTTTTACACCTGCAACTGTACCACTTCTTAATTCAATTTTTAAATTTTCTTCATCAACTTGCAAAGTATCTACACAAAGACTTCTAAAACCACCATCTGTTCCCATTTTATCTTGAAGAATCATTGCATGATAAATCATGTAATATTCACCTTTATATTTCATAAAGTGGCTGTGATTATTACTGTAATTCATGCCAGCTTCACCTGGATTTCTAAAATAATGACCTTTATATTCCCACGAATCCATATCAAGAGGTGTTTTACTTGTCATATAAGCCATGGAACAAGTAGATGGTTTTGGAATTCCTTTGAATTTTTCTGGCCATTCATCACGCTTATCCCAACTTGTGTTGAATGTATAAACATAAGTGTCATTTATATAATTTAATTCACTTGCTTCAAAGAAATATGGTGAAGGCATCACTTTGATTTCGCTAGCAAGAGAAAGCATATCGTCACCCAATTGAACAATTCTTGCACTGTTTGGCCATAAATCAGTTCCACTTGGAGCTTTTCCGCATCCGCCAAAAGCAAGCCATGGAGTTCCGTTATCATCAATACAAACACCAGGGTCAAAAGGAGCTGGACAATCTCCGAGCCCTTTTGTTTTGTGAGAAATTAATGGCTTTTTCAAAGGGTCTGTCCAAGGTCCTAGAGGACTTGTGGCTGTTATTACACCAACGCCCGCACCACTATTTGAAAAATACATATAAAAATGAGTTAATCCGTCATCTTCTACGCGAGAAACAATTGAAGGCGCCCAAGATGCATAAATCCATGGTGCAATTTTTTTTACGTTAATTTCTCCGTGATAAGTCCAGTTCACCATGTCTTCTGTAGAAAAACAAACTAATGATTTGATGTGTTCATAAGTATTTTTTCCGTTTTTTCCAACAACTTCATATTGTTGATGGTCGCTTGTTCCGTAAATATAAAGTCTTCCTTCATATTCTACGCCTGTTGGGTCAGCACAAAAAACATTTGACGAAACAGGATTTGAATTGAACAAAGGTTTGCAAATGTTTTTGCTAGGTTGAATTTCAGCCATATTGATTTCCTTATTTGCATTATTGTTTGTATTTCCCATTGTTGAGCAAGAAGAAAAACAAATACAAACAAATACAAAATTTTTAATTAATTGTAATATTCGTTTCATGAAGATTAGTATAATTTGATTAAAAATAATTTGATACGTGAAAAAGATTTAATAATTAGATGATAATTCTTTTATTATGAGATTATATTTTGGATAAAACTCGATTTATTGAATATATATATTTTTATATATATAATTAAAAAAAATGATTTAGAGGAAAAAAAATGAACAAAAAACAAAAAATCGCAATTGGAATAAATATTTTTACAGCAATTACACAACTTGTTGTTTCTTCAATTCTTATAATTAGACGCGGCTTTGCGGCTTTTGGATATTACACAATGGACAGTAATATTTTTGCAGCAGTAACTTCAATATTTTTAATAATTTCCCTTCTTACAAAAAAAGAAGTTTCAGAAAGAATTCATAACTTTAGATATTACTCAACTTGTTGTGTAACTCTAACATTTCTTGTTGTAATTACAATTTTAGTTCCAATGGATGGGTGGCACACGCTTCCAAACAGACTTTTTATGGGAACTGATTTGTGGCTTCATACAGTGGGACCATTACTAAACATTGTAAGTTTTATTTTCTTTGAAAGAGAAAACACATTAAGCAAAAAACAGCCACTTTTAGCAATTATTCCAACAATTATTTATGCAATTTTTGCAATAATTTTAAATCTTTTAAAAGTTATTGATGGACCATATTTTTTCTTAAAAATATACGAACAACCAATTTGGGAAGTAATTATGTGGCTTGTAATAATTGGTATTTTAGTATTTATAATTGCATTTTTACTAAAAAAAGCTACATCTACTAAAAAATAAATTTCATAAAAATCCTCTTAATATAGAACATAAAATTTTGACTCTTGTATAATGACAAAAAAAGTGATAATGTCAGTAATATAATAACAAATTTTTATTAAGAGGATTCCATATGACAAAGTTTACACTTGACAAAACCTTGCCAAAAAACTTGCCTTTACTTTTTAAGGAAAGGGCAAAAGCGAACCCAAATGAAGGGTTACAAGCTTCAAAAGATAAGGACGGTGTTTTCCAAACATTTACTTATCAAACTGTATATAAAAATGTTATATGTTTTGCACTTGCATTGCAAGAAATCGGAATCACTCGTGGAGAGAACGTTGCACTTATTTCAGACAATCGCCGAGAATGGTTGATTTCAGACTTAGCAATTCAGACACTTGGTTGTGCTGATGTTCCTCGCGGATGTGACTCACTTGGAAATGAAATACGTTTCATTATTTCCTTCGCAGACTGCCGTTATGGTTTCTTTGAAAACGCCCGCCAATTAAAAAAAGTAACAGAAAAAATTCAAGAAGTTCCTCTTTTAACTACAGCTATTTTGTTTGACCCACTTTCAAAAGAAGATGAAGAATTGGTGTCAGAATTCAAAAACTTAAAAATTTACACTTTTGAAGAATTGATGCAAAAGGGAGAAGCACTTTATTCAGCAAATCCAGAAGAAAACACAAAAAAAATTGAAGCAGAAATGGATTTAACACAACCAGATGATAACGCAACTATTATTTTTACATCAGGAACAACAGGCACTCCAAAAGGAGTAATGCTTACACATAAAAACTACACAGTTCAACTTTCTGCAATTCACAACTTTATTAAAGTTAAACAAGGCGACTGGTGGATGTCTATTCTTCCTGTTTGGCACAGTTTTGAAAGATTAATTCAATATGTAGCAATTTACTTTACAGCTGGTCTTGCATATTCAAAACCTGTTGCTTCCATTTTACTTGCAGATATGGATGTTATTAAACCACAATGGATTTGTGGTGTTCCACGTCTTTGGGAAGCATTAGCTAACGGTGTAAACAAAGCAATGGTGAAAAAAGGAGGAATCACATTAAAATTATTTAGATTCTTCGTTGCTGTTGGAAAAGGTTATGCAAATGCAAAAGCAAAAGTTTTAGGACATATCTGTCAGATAAAAAAACGTAACAAATTCTTTGATGCACTATGTGGTATTATTCCAATGATTTTATTATGGCCATTACATAAATTAGGCGATGTGCTTGTTTATAAAAAGATTCGTGCAAAATTTGGTGGAAGAATTAACATCGCAATCAGTGGTGGTGGTGCTTTACAAAAAGATGTTGACGATTTTTACAGAGCTATTGGTTTAAACCTTTTGGAAGGATACGGTCTTACAGAATCAGCGCCAGTTATTTCTTTCAGAAATTATAAAGAACCTCGTCAAGGTTGTGTTGGTGCAATTTTCCCAACAATGGAATTAAAAATTCTTCCTGAAGAAAACGGAGTTGCAACAAGTAAAGAACACATCGGTTATGGTAAAAAAGGTTTGATTTATATTCGTAGTGAACAAGTAATGAAAGGCTATTACAAACGTCCAGACTTAACTGCAAAAATCATTGATGAAGATGGTTGGTTAAACACAGGTGATCTTGGCCTTTTAACATACGATGATGAAATCAAAATTACAGGGCGTGCAAAAGATACAATCGTTCTTTTAGGTGGAGAAAATATCGAGCCAGCAGTTATTGAAAGCGAACTTCTTACAAGTCCATACATCGAAAGTGCAATTGTTCTTGGCCAAGACCAGAAATATCTTGGTGCATTAGTTGTTCCATCAAAAGAAAATATTCTTGCATATGCTACAGAAAACAATCTTGATACTTCAGATTATGAAGAACTTTTGAAAACAAAAGAAATCATTGATTTAATTGATAGCACAATTAAAGAAAAAGATTCTACAGCAAACGGATTTAGAGTTTGTGAAAAAATCTGGAAATTTGCATTACTTCCAAATAGTTTTACAGTTGGTGAAGAACTATCTGCAAAACAAGAAATGATGCGTTACAAGATTGTAGAAAAATATGCAGATGTTATAAAACCTTTGTTTGAAAACTAATTATTAATTTGTTAAACAAAAAACTCCAAAGAATAAATCTTTGGAGTTTTTTTGTTTTAAACTTTATATAGATTTACTACAAAATATATCTTGTCAAATCTTCGTTCTTAGCAATTCCATCTAACTTTTGGTCGATGTAGTTTGCATCGATTGTAATAGTTTCGCCAGAATGTTCATCTGCATCAAAAGCAATTTCGTCAAGAACTTTTTCCATAATTGTATGAAGACGTCTTGCACCAATATTTTCGCTTCTTGAATTTACGTCTTCTGCAATAAAACTCATTCTATCAATTGCATCTTCTGTAATATCTAATTTTACACCTTCAGTTTCTAACAAAGCTGTATACTGTTTGATAAGAGAATTTTTTGGTTCAGTAAGAATTCGTTTAAATTCATCTTTATGCAAACTATCCAATTCTACACGCAATGGGAAACGACCTTGTAATTCAGGAATCAAATCACTTGGCGAAGACACACTGAATGCACCTGCTGCAATAAATAAAATGTGAGTTGTATCAATTACACCGTATTTTGTATTTACATTACTTCCTTCAACAATTGGCAAAATATCACGCTGAACACCTTCTCTAGAAACATCCTGTCCATGACTTTCACCGTGAACAGCAATTTTATCAATTTCATCAATAAAAATAATTCCGCTTTGTTCTACACGTTCTTTTGCTAAATCAGCAACTTTGTCATGATCAACCATTCCGTCTAAAGTTTCTTCTGTAAGGATTTTACGAGCTTCACGAATTGTGACAGAACGTTTTTTAGAACGCCCACCACCATTTATCATATTCATGATTCCTTGCATACTATTTTGCAAATCATCAATTGAACCACCGGCAATAATTTCCATGCTTGGCATTTGTTGATGGCGATTTACAACCATATCAACTTCTCTGTCTTCGAGTTTGCCTTCTCTAAGCATTTGGCGGAATTTTTCTCTTGTGGAATTTTCTGTTGAAGATTGTTCTGTTTCTTGAGGTTTTTCTACCATTGCACCTAAATCAACTGTAGAATCTAAATTTGTTGGAGAAATAAATCCAAGTGGATTTGTATCTTCATTTTTTGTTTTTTTAGATTTTTCATTTGTACCTGGCAAAAGTAAATCCAAAAGTTTTTCTTCTACAATGCTCACTGATTTTTCTCTAAGCTGTTCTTCCATTTCTGCTTTTACATCATTAAAACCAACAGCCATCAAATCACGAATCATAGATTCAACATCACGACCAACGTATCCAACTTCTGTATATTTTGTTGCTTCCACTTTTAAAAATGGTGCATTACAAAGTTTTGCCAATCTACGTGCAATTTCAGTTTTTCCAACTCCAGTTGGTCCAATCATCAAAATATTTTTTGGAGCAACTTCATCACGCATTTCTTCGCTTAATCTTAAACGTCTAAATCTGTTTCTAAGAGCAACAGCAACTGCTTTTTTTGCTTCGTGCTGCCCAATGATATATTGATCCAAACGTTCTACAATTTGTTTTGGAGTAAGATTTTCTTGTGTATTTTTTACTACAACTTGATTTTCTGACATTTAGATTTCCTCCACAGTGATATTTCCGTTTGTGTAAATACAAATATCACCGGCAATTTTCAAACTTTTTTGAGCAATTTCTTTTGCAGACAATGTTGAACTATCCAAATATGCAAGCGCAGCCGAATAAGCATAATTTCCACCAGAACCAATTGCCATAACATCATTTTCTGGTTCAATTACATTTCCATCTCCACTTATCAAAAGAATTTTAGAAGAATCTGCAACCAAAAGCATTGCTTCTAATTTTTGTAAACTACGTTCAGTTCTCCACATTTTTGCAAGTTCTACAGCAGCACGTGTTAAATCACCATTGAATTCTTTTATTTTTGTTTCAAATTTGTCTAACAATGTAAAAGCATCTGCAACACTACCTGCAAATCCTGTTAAAATTTTTCCATCATAAATTTTTCTAACTTTTCTAGCATTTCCTTTAGAAACTGTTTCTCCAAGAGTAACTTGTCCATCACCTGCCATTGCAACTTTGCCGTCTCTTTTCACAGCAATTACAGTCGTACTTCTAATTTTTGGAAATTGACTTCCCATTTTTACGATCTCCATCAAAAAATAATTAAAATATATAACGTTAAAGATAATAAATATTTGGTTAATTTTCAACAAAAACGTAGGATTAAATTAAACATATAAAGAAAAACATCGAGCGAAAAAGGCTCACGTGAATAACCGTACTTATGCTCCGCCGAGAGATAGCACGGACTTTTGAACATCGTATAACGTTAGAATGTCTTGTCCGTGCTTCCAGTTTTGTAGTTTCTACAAAACTGGTGGCGCAGCAAGATAATTTCGCAATAAAAATGTGCAGCTGCGCCAACGAACATTCACTACGCCTTTTTCAGACAATTTTTTTATATGTTTACTTTATCGAATTTGCCCAAAAATTTTAAAATAAACTTTACATATACAAACGTTCGTATTTTAGATATTTCCGCCCATTTTGATAAATTAAACAATTATAAATAATTTAAAAAAAAATAGATTTTGCGCGAAGGAACGTAGATAGGGGAAAAAACACTCTGCTTGTGGCAGCCACACTAGTGGCTGGTTTTATAGTTTCTATACCACAAGCAGCGTGTAGCGAGTTATCGAGCGGTTTTGAACCAAGCTACGTGACTGGGAGCAATTATAAATTGTTTTTATTAATTCTTTGATTTTATATGTTTATTTTATTCCTACCACTTTTATGAATGAGGATGGGCTTTGTTGTAGATTTCAATTAGTTTTTCTGTTGTGATATGTGTGTATCGTTGTGTGGTAGAGATGCTTGAGTGACCCAATAATTCTTGCACAGCGCGAACATCAGCTCCATTTGATAAAAGTTGTGTTGCAAATGTATGTCTAAATGCATGTGGTGAAATATGATGATTTGTTCCTTCAACTCCAGAATATCTTGAAACAATCCAACGAATTCCAGCGGCAGAAAGACTATTGCCTTTTTGGTTTATAAAAATACATTCAGGTTCATTTTCAACTTTTTTTTCCTGCAAGATTTTTTTTCTGTCATCCAAATAAATTTTTAATGCGGCTTGTGCTTGTTTTGCAAAATAAACAACTCTATCTTTATTTCCTTTCCCTTTTACAATCGCTTTAGAAAAACCTTCCATAAAATCAGAAAATCTCAAATTTGCAAGTTCCGAAACACGACACCCAGAAGAATAAAGCATTTCAAAAATTGCACAATCTCTACTTGTCCACAAAAGTTCTTTTAATTCAGGTTGATTACAAAGCGAATTCATTTCATTTGCAGTTAAAAAGCGAGGGATTTTTTTAGGAATTCGAACTGTTTTTAATTCAATTGCAGGATTTTTTGGAATATATTGAAACTTTTTACAATACGCAAAAAAAGTTCGTACAGCAGCGATAAATCTATTTATAGAAGTCGCTGCCATTTTTTTCTTGCTTAATTCGCCAATACAAAACAACAGATTTTCTTTTGTTACATCTTTTATATCAATGTCTTTTCCAACAAACAACATTAAATAAACCAAATCTTTTTTATATCCGAGCACAGAATTTGCAGAAAGGCCTCTAACTGCGTCCAAATATAAAAGATATTCACTAATTGCACTATTTAATGTCATTTGTACCTAAAATTATTCTTCGTCTGCTGTATGTAAATAATCACAATCTGGATTTATACAACTTTTGTAACTTCCGTTTTTCTTGTCAAACTTTTCAACAAGGAACCAATTACATTTTGGACAATACTGGTCAATTGGTTTAAAGTGACTGATAAAATTACAAGTTGGATAATTTGTACATCCGTAGAATGCTTTTCCGCGTCCTTTTGTTTTGCGTTCAACAATTTCTCCGTTACAACCATCTACTGGACATTTTGCAAGAGAAATTGATTTTGTGTTATGACATGCAGGGAATCCAGAACAAGCGAGGAAGAAACCAAATCTTCCAAGTTTTTTAATTAAAGGTTTTCCGCACAACTCACACTTTTCTTCCGTTTGTTCATCCAAGAAACCTTTTATACTTTCTTGAGTTTCCATCACTTCATCCACTCGTTTTTTAAATGGACCAAAGAAATTTGCAATCATATCATTCCAAACTACAGTATCATTTTCTACTTCATCAAGAATATTTTCAACTTCGGCTGTAAAACTTTCATTGATTACATTTGGGAATGATTCAACAAGGATTTTTGAAATCATTCGACCAAGTTGTGTTGGAACTAATTGTTTATTGCTTCTTGTAACATAATATCTATCTAACAACACAGAAATGATTGGCGCATAAGTTGAAGGACGTCCAATTCCTTTTTCTTCCAACATTCTAACAATAGAAGCATCTGTATAACGCGCTGGACCTTGTGTAAAATGTTGCTCTGGATGGAATTTCTGTACAGCTAATTCTTCACCTTCTTTCATTGATGGTAAAGATGTAGATTTATCTTCTTTGGAAGAAAGAACTTTGATTACATTGTAAAAACCTTTTTCGCTTACTTTACTTGCACTAACTCTAAAAATTGCATCTCCTGCTTGAATTTCTACGCTTGTTGTAATCATTTTTGCATTATTCATTTGAGAAGAAACAAATCTTTCCCAAATAATTGAATACAATCTAAACTGGTCGTGAGTTAAATATTCTTTTACACTTTCTGGAGTATATTCTGTGTATGTTGGACGAATACCTTCGTGAGCATCTTGTGCACTTTTTCCCACAGCATAAGAAATTGGTTCTGCAGGCAAATCTTCAGGATGATTTTTTGTAATCCAATTACGAACATCTAACAACGCTGTATCAGAAATACGAACAGAGTCTGTACGCATATAGGTAATAAGACCAACGCGTGATGAACCGATATTTATACCTTCGTAAAGTTGTTGTGCAATCTGCATTGTTTTTCTTGAAGTAAACGAAAGTTTATTTGCGGCAGCCTGTTGCAATTTAGAAGTTGTAAAAGGCGCTTTAGGTTTTACAGTTTTTTCAGTTTTTTTAATAGAAGTTACAACACATGGAGAATTTTTTATTTGTTCTACAATGTCATTTACAACGCTTTCATTTTTTAATTCTGGAGTTTCACCTTTATATTTTACCAAAGCGGCTGTAAATGTTGTTTTTCCTTTTTGAAAATCAGCTTCAAGAGACCAATATTCTTCTGGCAAAAATTCTTCAACTTCTTTTTCTCTTTCACAAATTAATCTTAAAGCAACTGACTGAACACGACCTGCACTTAATCCATTTTTTACTTTGCTCCACAAAATTGGACTTAAATTATAACCTACAAGTCTATCCAAAACACGACGAGCTTTTTGTGCATTAACTTTTGATTCTACAATTTCACCCGGTTTTTTTACAGCTTCGTTGATTGCAGTTGGTGTAATTTCGTTAAAAACAATACGACTTATTTGCCCGTCTGTTTTATCTTTTAGAGCATTTCGTAAATGCCAAGCAATTGCTTCTCCTTCGCGGTCATTATCGGATGCAAGAAAGATTCTGTCTGATTTTTTTGCATCTTTCTGTAATTCTTTTAATAATTTTGCACGACCACGAACAGTTATATATTCCGGCTGAAATCCATTTTCAATATCAATTGCCATTCTAGATTTTGGTAAATCAATTAAATGCCCCATAGATGCCTTTACTGTGTATCCAGGCCCTAAATATTTTTCAATTGTGTGAGCCTTTGCTGGAGATTCTACAATTACCAATGTAGAAGGAGTTTTTGCTTTTTTTGATGTAGATTTTTTTTCAGCCATTTGTAATCCTCTAAATAAAGTCTAACTTTCAAAAAGTGAAAGTTGATTTTGTTTATCCATTTGTGTTTTGCGAGTTCCAGGATTTTCTACCAGACACTTGCAAAAATCTATATAATTTTCAATCACTGGAGCACCTGCTTCTAGGTATTTTTCCAGTGTATTTTCCCTTTTGTATTTGCTTATCTTTTTTTGAGATAAGTCTTTATCAAGTTGTAATTCTACCGTTTTATTAAAAGATTTTGCATTTTCACACAAGGAAACTTTATGAAACATAACGTCGCGCCCACTTTCTAAAGCAAAATCCGCAGTAATTAACGCACCACTTCCCGTAGGCGCTTGAATCACAACAGTTGAATCTGACAATCCTGCAATTATTCTGTTTCTTGCCACATAATGCCATGTTGCCATATTCATTTTTGGTTCATATTCACTAAGAATACAACCACCTGTTTGTAAAATTTGTGATGCAAGTTTTCTATTTACAGCAGGAACTATTTCATCAATTGAAGAAGGAAGAACTGCAATTGTTTTTCCTAAATTTTCAACAGATGAAGACTTTTCCATCGCATCAAAAAATGCATCAACTGCACCACGATGAGCAACCCCATCAGCTCCAACCGCAAGCCCAGAAATTACATTACAACCATCCATTGCAGCTTGAAAAGCAAATTGATGAGCAGCATCTTTTCCTTCTGGCGATAATCTTCTTGTTCCTACAACTGAAACAGATTTATTATTCAGAATAGAAACATTTCCTCTTGCAAATAAAACAAAAGGAGGATTATAAATTTGTAGTAATTTTTGCGGATAATCAGGATGTGAATAAGATAAAATTTTTATTCCCAATGACGCACATGCCATTTGAGAAATTTTAGCCATTCTTAAATTTTCCTGACTGTCCCAAAGCTTTGGTTTAACATCTCTGTTAATAATTTTACAAATATCTACTATAGACAGTAATGCAAGGTCATAAGAACTGTCAATATTTTTTTTTAAAATCTTTTTTTCTTCAAAGGATAAAAATGTAATTCTTGATATAAATAGGTCAACAAGAGTTTCTTTATCTATATCAGTTAGCATAAGCAGCCTCTAACGCAATTTTTTTATTTGCTTCTGCGTTTGCTTTTGTTTCTTCAGACTTTGATGTTGCTATTATTTTATCATACATTTGAACAGCTTTATCAAATTCAAATGTTGAATAATATGCTCGTGCAAGAACAAACATTGCATCAATATGTTTTGTATCTATTGTCAAAAGTTTTTCAAGATAAGGAATTGCTTTTGCAGGTTCGTCCAATTCAAAAACATATAAAACTCCAAGTGCATACATACAACGTGTATATCTGTCATCAATTTGCAATGCTCTTAAATACGCATCTTCTGCAAGTTTTAAATAATTGAATTTTTGTTCAGTAGAACCAGTTGCATTAAAATCTAACGCAGCATGACTCATATAACCTGCACAAACTCCAACGTAATAATATAAATTCTGATTGTCAGGATAATATTTTAATGCTTCCTCAAAAGCTTTTAATGCCTCGCCATACATTTTATTATCTAAATAGCGAGTTCCCAAAATCTTATACCAAATTCCAACCTGTCCATTTGCCAATTGAATATCAGCAGCACGTTCGCTATATTTTTCAATTGCTTCTTTTAATTCTTCAACTGTAGTTGGATTTTGAACACCTTCTTCCAATTTTTGATATCTTAAAATTGTTTTATTTGAAACACCACAAGATGTTATAATCATAATAGAAACTAACAAAACACAAAGAATTCTAATTTTTTTCATAAATTACCTCTCATAAAAAGTTATCGTAAAATCTATTTATAAATATTTTATTAGCGAATAAAATATTTGTCATGCACATTTTTTAGTTGGTCATCATTTATATGCGTATAAATTTGCGTTGTTGCTAAATCTGAATGTCCCAACAATTCTTGCACCGAACGTAAATCTGCTCCACCACTAAGAAGATGCGTTGCAAAAGAGTGGCGCAAAGTGTGAACTTTTGCCTCCACACCAGAAAGCGCTTCTAATTCTTTAAACCGTTTCCAAACACCCTTACGTGAAATCGGTTCACCTTTATAATTTACAAAAACTTCTGCAATATTTCTACCTTTTGTAAAAATTGGTCGAGCTTCATTTATGTATTTTTGCAATTTTTCAGCCGCTCTATCTCCAAAAGGTACAATTCTTTCTTTATCGCCTTTTCCGTGAACTAAAATAATTCTTTCTTCCATGTGAAGATTAATGATTTTTAACTCACACGCTTCGCTAATTCGTAATCCACACGAATAAATCAATTCAAAAAGCGCATCATCTCTTATTCCATTGGGCTTTGTTTTATCTATTGATTCTAACAATTTATCTACTTGTTCGATTGATAAAACTCTAGGAAGTGAACGAGTCGCCTTAGGTCTATCTAGTTGCAACGCCAAATTTTCTTGCCAAATTCCTAGTCGCACTAAATATTCACCTAACGCTCTTAATGCAGAAATATCTTTTGCAAGAGTAATTTCTGAACATCCGTTTGTTTTTCGCTTTATTAAATAATACATGAGATTCTGAACAGTAATTTCTCTTAATCTTAGTTTTTCTTCTTTACACCAAGTTAAGAATTCATTCGCGCTAATTTTATAAGTTAGCGCGGTTTGTTCAGAATCTCTTTTTACAAGAATCAAATCTGTATAAAACTGTGTTAATAGACTTTCTATCGTCATATTTATTTATCAGTTAAATCGATTGATTTACCAAATTTTCTATTTCTCTTCCAAATAGCTGGCTCGTCTAAATCCCCTTTATCAAAATAGTCATCAGGAGGATTAAATAAAGGTCTTCTTGTTGGAGGTACATTAGAAGAATCACCAAACAATGCATCCCCTAACAATCCAGATTTTTCTTCTTCAGTTACATTCATTAATGAAGAAGGAATTTTCTTTTCATTCTTTCCAAATAAAACACAATCAGGTTGTTGATTTTCAAACAAATCTTCTGTTGCTTTATTTTTACCAGATGTTGGAGTGTGTAACAAATCATCAAAAACGCCTTTTGGAAGAACATTATCATCATAAACGTTTTTTTCTTCTTTTATTACAGTCTTTTGATTTTCTGTTATAATATCGTTTTCTTTTTTGTTTCCATTATCAAATCCAGCTGCAATTACAGTTACCTTTACTTTATCTTTCATTGTTGGATCAATTACTTGCCCCCAAAGAACAAGAGCATCAGGTGCACACTGACAAGTAATAAGTTTTGCAATCTCTTGAATTTCTGTTGTTGTACAATCAGGTCCACAAGTAATATTAAACAGAATATTGCTTGCTCCATCAATTTTTGTATCTTCTAACAACGGATTGTTAATACTTGAAGTTGCAGCATCAATTGCACGATTTCCACCAGTTCCGACTCCAATTCCAAAAATTGCATTTCCTTTATCTTTGAGAGTTGTTTTTACATCATTAAAGTCTCGGTTAATATAACCAATTTTTGTGATGATTTCAGAAATACCTTGTACCCCCTGACAAAGAACATCATCACACATTTTAAATGTTTCTCCAAAAGGAAGGTCTGAATTCATTGGATCCATAATTTTTTGGTTTGGAATTACAATTAATGAATCTACGTTTTTACGAAGTTTTTCAATTCCTGCTAACGCATTTCTCATACGTTGAGGGCCTTCAAATTCAAATGGTTTTGTAACAACTGCAACTGTCAAAGCACCAAGTTCTTTTGCAATTCTAGCAACAACAGGAGCAGAACCTGTTCCAGTTCCCCCTCCCATTCCTGCTGTTACAAAAACCATATCAGCGCCTTTTAACAAACCTTTAATTTTTTCAGCATCTTCTTCAGCGGATTTTTCACCAAGTGCAGGATCAGCTCCACACCCCAAACCTCTTGTAACTTCTTTACCAATAATAAATTTTGTTTGAGCTGCTGTTCCAGACAAGGCCTGTGCATCTGTATTTAATGCGATAAATTCAACATTGTTAATATTTGAGTTCACCATTGTAGTAACAGCATTTCCACCCGCTCCACCACAACCTACAACTTTAATAACAGTTGGTGATTCCACACCAGTTACAATATCTTTTTGTACGCCTTCAACAGTTGAAGTATTTTGTTCATCAATAATTGAAAAATTCATAGCTCCTCCCAAACCATTTTTTTCATTAGAAAAAAGTCTTAAAAAACGTAATCAATTTATTTTCCGCTTTTCGTTCTTTTTTATTAACAATGTGATTATTTGTAACAGGTTCCTTAAACGCGTTTTCAACAATTCCAATTACTGTTGCATATTCTGGACTTCTATAATCACTTGTTTCATTTCCTAAAATTTCAGGAATTCCAAGACGAACAGAAGAAGTTCTAAAAACGGATTTCGCTAAATCGACTACTCCATCCATTTTTGCGCCACCACCAGTCAAAATTATATTTCCTGATAATTGCTTAATCGATTCATTCGTTTCTCTTTTTATTTTATCACGAACCATTTCAAAAATTTGCTCTACACGAGCTGAAATAATTTCGCACAATTCAGATTTATAAATAACTTCAGGGCCTCTTCCACCAACTCCTGGCAAAATTACATCTATATCTTCACCAATATCATCTTCAAAACAACAACCGGATTCAATTTTAATTCTTTCTGCTTCTGCAACAGGAATTCCTGCAACAACGGCAATATCATTCGTAACAGCATTACCACCCACAGGAATAGAAATTGTACAAATTGGAGCACTATCATAAATAACAAGAACATCCGTTGTTCCTGCTCCCAAATCAATAATAATTGAACCTAACTCCATTTCATCTTCATAACAAACAGATTTGGAAATAGCAAGAGACTTTTGCACAATTGATTCAAATTGATATCCTGCTCTTTCGATACACGAAATAATATTTTTTACAATTGTTTTTGAAATTGTTGTAATATGAACGTCTGCTTCTAGCCGAACTCCAATCATTCCCATAGGTGATTTTATACCACCAACATTATCAACAGTATAATGCTGAGGAATTACATTTAATTTTTGTTTATCTTCAGGAATTTTAATTGCAGTAGCATTTCTGATTACTTGTTCTATATCACTTGAATTAATTTCACCTTTACGAGAGTCTTCCCCATGAACAGGAACAACTCCTCGTGAATTAATACTTTCAATTTGAGGTCCGCCAACCGCTGTATGAACACCAAAAATTTCTACACCAATAGATTGTTCCGTTTCTTCGATAGCTTCTTTTATTGCATTTTTTGCATCTTCAATATTTACAACAGAACCGTTTCTTAAACCAGATGAAGCTTTTGTATATGTACCAACGATTTCTAATTTACCATCTTCATTTTCTTGAGCGACAGCAACTCTAATATTATTTGTACCAATATCTAGACCGACAATCATCTTTCTTCCTCCCACAAAAAATAACTAGCGAATAGACACAGATTGATATCTTAAATCAACTTCTGAAATAGTTTGTCCTAATTGTTGAACAACATCTAAAACTACCATCATATATTCTAACGAATCAATATTTAAACTTCTATCCATAAAGACACGCGTTTTTGATTGTGATGGAATTAATACAAGTTCATAACCACCTGAACTTTTTGGAACAACACAAATTTCTGACAAACATGCAAAATAACTGCTATCAGTAGCTGCGATTTTGGAAAGTTGGTTTAATAAAGGTCTATATGCACTTGGAACTGACATTCCGTCTGCAATATATTCTACAGGAATTCCTGAAATTATTGGTAGATTTTCGTACGATATTTTTTCGTTTACGGGGAAAAAATATCCACTTTCATCAATTTGAATTGGATAACTTGAATTTCCATTTTGCACAAATGTAATAGCCACAGGAAGACGTTCTTTAATTTCATAAAAAACTTTATTTGGAAATTTCTTCTCTACCATTACACTCGCAACAGAAGGATTTGCTTTTATTGTTTTTGAAGCATTTTCTACATCAAATTTAATCCAAGTAGTATAACTCAAATCTTTTAGTGTATTATTTACTTCTGTAGAATATGAAGCATCGCCAATATAATTGAATTTTGGGATTGAAAAACATGGTTTTATATATTTATAAATTATAAATTCCAAGAAAATAATAAAAACTAAAATAAAAAATAAAATTTTTACAACTTTCCAAGTTTTATCATCATTCTGAGTTTTTTTTGATTTTTTTTCTTCGTAAAAAAGTTCACTTTCAATAAAATCAACTTTTCCGATTTTTAACGAATTCATGTTTTCCATATTTTTATCCTAAAATAAACTTTTTTCTTCACAACGTGAAGTATTCAAAACAAATCCGCACATTGTCAGTACCATTAATTCCGAAGACCCACCTTTAGAAAAAAACGGCAGCGGTAAACCCGTTGAAGGAGCAACGCCTGCAACGACCATACAATGTAATAAAGATTGAATTACAATTATCGTAATTATTCCAAACGTACCATAAGCGGCAAATCGATTTGGACACTTAAAAGCTGCTAAATAACCACGCCAAGCAAAAAATGAAATTAATGCAGTGTAAAGAATCACACCAAAAAATCCTAATTGTTGCGCAATTACTACAAAAATATAATCTTCTGCAACAAAAGGAACTGATGCAAAACTAGCAAGCCCAGAACCGATTCCAGTTCCCCACATTCCACCACGATTTATTACCATTTTTGCTTTATTTGCTTGATAATTTAGCGACATTTCATTTGCACTTGGATTAAAAAATCCAATAAATCTCTTTAAACGATATTCTTCTGTAAAAATCAATAAAATGATTAAAGGAATTACAATCAAAGAAACAGGTAAAATCCATTTCACTTTTGATTTTGAAACAACGAACATCATCAATCCAACAAAACCAATTAGTAAAGTTGTAGAAAGATTTTTTTGAATTACTACAGATCCAAGCATTAAGAAAAACATTGCTACTGCAGGTAAAACAAATTTATCTTCTTCTGGTTTATCGTATTCTTTGTCAAAGAAATTTGCCAAATATAAAATTACTGCTAGTTTTAATAATTCTGATGGTTGAAAAGAATTTCCGCCAGGTAAAGCAATCCATCTTTTTCCACCGTTTTTTTCCACACTCAACGGACCATACGCTGCTAAAATACACAAAATTATTGCTACAAAAACAATCACAACAACAAGTTTTTGAATGTGTTTCATATCAAGCAATGCAAAGAAAATCATTCCTGCAAAACCAATTGCAGAACAAATTAATTGAGTTTTTAATGCATTTGCACCATTAAGCACATAAGAAGAACAAATATATAAAGTACAAATACCAAATCCCCACAGCAAAATTACAGACACAATTAGCCAAACATCGCATTTATGAGAAGATTCAACTGGACGAGAAGTTGTAAAATTATACATTTTTTTCCTCCTCTAAAACCAATAACGGAATCAACTTTTCTACAGCCATACTGTGAGAACCTTTTAATAAAATCACAGAATCATCATCTTCAAAAGCTAAAATCTGATTTGCAATTTCTGCAAAATTTTCTTCAGAATTTTCATTAAAATAAAAAACATTTTGATTCGGATTTTTTACAAGCAATTCATTTTTTGCTTCTATCATATCGCTACCAATCAAGAAAATAATTGCTGAACCAACATTTGCAAGAATTCCGCCGATTTTTGAATGAAATTCTTTTGACTTTTCACCCAATTCTTTCATATCAGCCAAAACGAAGATTTTTTTTCCTTTATTTTCAATTCCGTTTGTAAATTCAATCGACGCTTTCATTGAGTCAAAATTTGCGTTGTAATAATCTTTTATTAAAGTCACACATTTTTTATTTTTTAGAGTTGCTTTTTGAATATTCAATCTACCAGAAAGATTTTTTACTTCTTCCAATCCTTTTTTGATTGATTCATCTTTCATTCCAAATTTCAACGCACAAGCAATTACACCAAGCGCATTTTTAAAATTATATTCACCACCCAAAGGAAAATTCACAATTGATTCATTCAAGCGGAATTCACAACCTTGTGTTCCATTATTTTTTAGATACTCAATTTTTGCATCAGAAAGATGAGGCCCAAAACGCACAACACTTCCTTTTACACCAGAACTCAAATATTCTACAAAATCATCATCTTCTGGAATAAATGCAAATCCATCTTTCATAACGTAATCAAAAACACGTTTCTTTTCGCGAGCAATATCTTCACGAGAACCTAATTTTCCAATGTGCGCAGTTCCAATGTTAGAAATAATTGCATAATTTGGTTTTAGAACAGAAGCTATTTCGGCAATTTCATTTTCTCTGTTCATACCCATTTCAAAAATTCCAACTTCATGTTCTTTTCTGATGTTAAATACAGAAAGAGGCAATCCTGTTTCAGAATTAAAATTTCCTTTTGTTGCAATTACATTAAATTCTTGTTTAAAAATTGAAATAGCAATTTCTTTTGTAGTAGTTTTTCCAGACGAACCTGTGATTGCAATCTTTTTTAATTTTGGAAATTTTTCTACATAAGCTCTTGCGGCATCTTGTAATGCACGTTTTGTATCAATCACAATTACAAAAGAAACATTTTTATACTTTTTTGCCAATGTAACATATTCATCTTTTGATTTTAAAAATTCTGCTTCATTTACAAAAACAACACTTGCACCTTGTTCCAATGCAGTCGGAATATATTTATGACCATTTTGAGACAGTCCTACAAGAGGAACGAATAAAGAATTTTTGCAAACTTCTCTACTGTCAATGCAAACTGAAGTAAAATAAATTGGCTTTAGAATAGAAAAAAATAATTTGCCATTTACAGAGGAAAGTAACTGTTTTTTTGTAAGTAAAGATTTCTGTTTATTCATTACTTTTCTCCCCCGACATTTCTACACGAACAACATCTTCTGAGTCCGCTTTATGCATTCCCAGTTCATCAATCGCAATTTTTTCAATACGTTCTGGTTTTGCAAGTTCACTTATATCAGCAACCAAACGTTTATTTTCTTCAATCAATCTTTCTTGTTCTTTTTCAAGTCTAGCAATTTCTCTTCTCAAATCGTTACATTTATTTGAATGCATAGAATATAAAAAATAAAAAAATGGAATTAATGCGGCCAAAATACAAATAAGTAAAACTGAGAAAAATCTTTTAATGCCTGCTTTTAATTTTTTATTCATATTAAAAACCTATTACTCCTTCCAAATGAAATTCTGTTGCATCTTTAATTTTTCTTACAACGCGCAATTTTGCACTACGACTAGGAGAATTCATCTTAATTTCTTCTTCAGTAGGACAAATTGGTTTTCTAGTCAAATCTTCTGCACATGCGCGTCCACCACATCTACAAATTGCAACATTCGAAGGACAAACACATTTTTTAGAAAGATTTTTAAAATAATGTTTTACAATTCTATCTTCTAATGAATGAAACGTAATTACGCCCATTTTTCCACCGTTTTCCAAAACATTAAAAGCAGCATGCAAACTTTCTGGCAAACGTTTCAATTCACTATTTACAGCAATTCTTAAAGCTTGAAATGTTCTTGTAGCAGGATGAATTGGACCGTATCTATAAGATGAAGGAACCGCATTCCAAATAATTTCTGCCAATTCTTTGCTTGATTCAATTTTTGAACCGTTTCTTGCATTTACAATGGCACTTGCAATTCTTCTACTTAACTTTTCTTCACCATACAAATAAATTAAGTTTGCAAGATTTTCTTCTGAAAGATTATTTACCAAATCGGCTGCTGATTCGCCTTCATTTTGATTTAAACGCATATCAAGTTTTTCATCATACCTAAAAGAAAAACCTCTATTTGATTCTTCATAATGAAAAACAGAAATCCCTAAATCAAAAAGAATCAAATTTGGTTTTCTTGAATCTTCAGGATAATTTTTATAAAAATCATTAAACCAACCGTTATAAAAATTCATCCGTTCACCAAATTCAGCCAATCGAACTTTTGCTTTTGCCTGAATATTTGAATCTGCATCCAAACCGATTATTTTTAGATTTTTATATTTAGATAAGAAATTAAAACTGTGCCCACCTTCGCCAAGAGTCGAATCAATCATGAGAGCATCATTTTCAAATGACTCTCCCATTGGACTCAAAAATTCGAGACATTCATTTAATAAAACTGGCGTATGCACAATTTTCATTTTTCCACCCTACATTAATTTCAGTTAAAAACTAAAATTAAAAACAAATATCGCTCAATTCTTTAGTTGCTTCAGCTAAAGATTCTTCACTTGCGTCCCAATACTCTTTATAAACAGAAGAATTCCACAATTCAAAATACCTATCAACAGCAAGAATCGTACAATCTTTGTCCAACTTTGCATATTCGCGCAAACTTTGTGGGATAGAAATTCTGCCAGCTTTATCAAACTCAACTTCTTGAGCTGGTGCAATAAAACGTCGCAATACCATCCTGTTCTTTTCATTAAACAAGGATGCAGAACTCATTAATTTATTTTTTAATTGAGTCCATTCATCGGGAGTAAAGATCCATAAGCAGCAGTCCAAGCCACGAGTGATTACGAGTACATTTTGATTAATTTCAGAACGCAATTTTGCAGGAAACGAGATGCGCCCTTTCTCATCTAACGTATTACCATATTCACCTGTCAACAAGTTCATATCCACTTACTTCCACTTTTCTCCCACATTTTCCCACTTAATTACATTTTATTTGCACAAAAGACTAAAGTCAATAATAAAAAATGCCGAAAATACTGCTAATGATTTTTTTTCTAAAATCTTAATATAAAAATGTATAGGTATTTATTACTATCTCCATAAAAATGATTAACACGTTTAATGAAAGTAATTTACACAACACATTAAAGGAACTTTACGCATACAAGCACAACGGAAAAACAGAATTTTTTGATGGAAAATATTATTACGATATCCTTACACCAAAAAACGAAGTAATAGAAATTCAAACAAAGAATTTAAGCAAACTCCTTCCCAAACTTTGTGCAATTTTAGAATCTGGCAAAAAAATCACTTTAGTTCACCCCATCGTTATTACAAAAACAATAATCACCACAGATTGCAATAACAAAATTATTTCTAAAAGAAAAAGCCCAAAAAGAGGAAGTATTTACGATTTATTCAGTGAACTCACAGGAATTTATCCAATTTTATTAAATGAAAATTTCACATTGGAAATTTTAGAAATAAATATGTCGGAAATCAGAACAAAAACAAACGAACTTGTTCAATCACAAAACAAAAAACGAAGAATAAAAAAAGATTGGAATAAAACAAACAAAAAATTAGATGAAATTTTAAACACGCGAATTTTTAAAACAAAAGAAGATTATTTATCTTTATTGCCACAAAACTTACCAGAAGAATTTTCTGCAAAAGAATTATCACAATGCTTTAAACAATCTGTTCTATTCAAAAAAAACACTCGCATAAATTCTCATTTAATCATTTGGGTATTAAAACACATGGAACTAATTGAATTTGTACAAATAAAAAACAGGAGTCATTATTATAAAATCAGTTAAAAAAAAAAGCGTGATAATCTTTCAATTACCACGCTTTTTTTTATTTATAAATTCTAATTTAGAATTTTAATAAATTTTGCATTACTCAAAAAACTACCAGTTATCAAGCATGTCATCTTCATCACGATTTTCCAAATCATAAAGATCTGTTACCGCTCTAAGATCATCTAAATAAAGATAATATGAACCTTTTGCCTGCATAGGATTACAATCAACTCTAAAACCTAAAATTTTAAATCCAGGTTTATCACCATAATATGCACTACTTTGAACAATACCATGTTCTCCATCAGGACTAGGCATAATTACAGCTGTCAATTTTTTCCAACCACTAAATCCAAGATTACCCATATAAACTTCATAGTTTCTTCCAAAATAATCTTGAATAAGAAGATACATATCATGTGACTGATTACGACCACAAACCCACATAGAAACAGTTTTTACAGTTCCTTCTACAGGCATTGGACGACCAGCCATAATATTAAATGAATTAACACCACGTCTAAAGAAATCAACGCGTACACCTAATACTTGTGTATCTAAATCTTCTTTTCCTTCATCTTCAGGAAGAGGTTCTTTCATTGCAGGAGCACCTTTAAACAAACGTGCAGCAACTACACCATTATCTGGAGACATATGAACATTCCAAGAACCTTCACGTTCAAATTTATCTACAGAAACTTCTCTTAATGACATCATTGCAGAATCAGCACCAACAGTTTCAGGATTTGGTTCTGAAAGAGTCTGTGTCTGTGCAAAAAGAACACTAGCAAAAGCTAAAACAAAACAACAAGTTAATAATTTTTTCATTTTGCATCTCCTACTTCTTGAACTTCATCATCTGAATCAGCAGAATCACCAAAATCTACATCTTTCAATTCATAACCGTCATAGATAACAGCTAAAGAATTTGTTGTATATTTAATTTGATCAAAGAAAACTACATAATCATCTACATATTCTTCTGCATCTGTACGAATTCTAAATCCAACAAAACGCATATTTTCTGGACCAGAACGCAAGTGAGAATGTTGTTGTAACCAACCAGGGATATTTACAACAATATTTCTCCAACCATGGAAAGCTAAACTTCCTGCAGGAAGAACATGAACTCTATCAAGAGCATCTTTTACAAGAACTTCTAAATAGTAATTATAATTTGCACCCCAAACCCAGAAATCAATTTGTGAAACAGTTCCAATAAATGGTATTTCCATTGGTTTATCGTCTTTTGAAGGATAAACTTCAAACCAGTTGTCACCTTTACGATTGAATGCTGTTTTTACACCAAAAACTTTTGGATCTGGATCATTTGGTCTTCTCAATGGTTTTAAAGAATTTGGAATACCATCATAATATCCAGTTTTTGGATATCCTTCAGCAACAAAACGGCTAGAATTTACTTCCCATGTCCATTCATTGCTATCTGAACTGTCAAAATTGTCCAAAACAAATGTCTCTACACTTTTTGAGCTTGGCTGACTAAATAATGGCAATCCAATCACAAAAAGACATGCAAGACTTACAAAGACTTTTAGTCCCCTTTTCATGCAAAACTCCTATATAGCTTAGTCTATATTCCCTAAAACAAAGAATACTTTATTTGATTATCGGAATAAATAAGCAAAATGATAACAGTTTAATTATATTTGTAGTGTTATTCTTTGTCAAATAATTATATACAAAAACTAGTTTGCTTTTATGCTATTTTTTACAATAACATCGTGAGCAGAACCTTCACGAATACTTGCTGGTGAAAGCAAAGTAATTTTTGCATTTTGTTGTAATTCTGGAATTGTCAAAACACCACAGTTACACATTGTGTGAATAATTTTACTGATTGTTGTATTCAAGTTGTCGTGTAAACTACCAGCATAAGGAACGTAAGAATCAACACCTTCTTCAAAAGCCATTCCTTTTTTACCACCTAAATCATAACGTTGCCAGTTTCTAGCACGATTTGAACCTTCACCCCAATATTCTTTTACATAAGAACCATTTACAATCAATTTGTTTGTTGGAGATTCATCAAAACGAGCAAAGTAACGACCAAGCATTACAAAATCTGCTCCCATAGCCAAAGCCAATGTTACGTGATGATCATGAACAATACCACCATCAGAACAAATTGGAATATAAATACCTGTTTCTTTGTAATATTCATCACGAGCTTTTGCTACTTCAATAGTTGCTGTTGCTTGACCGCGACCGATTCCTTTTTGTTCGCGTGTAATACAAATTGAACCACCACCAATACCGATTTTAATAAAATCAGCACCAGCTTCTGCCAAGAAACGGAATCCATCAGCATCAACAACGTTACCTGCTCCAACTTTTGCTTCTGGCCATTTTGCATGAATATCTTGTAAAGCTCTTTTTTGCCATTCAGTAAATCCTTCAGAAGAATCAAGTGTCATAACATCAACACCAGCTTTTAGCAATGCAGGAACTCTTTCCATATAGTCACGTGTATTAATTCCAGCACCAACGATGTAGCGTTTTTCTGCATCCAAAAGTTCTAATGGATGTTCTGTATGACTTGCAGCATCTTTACGGAATACTAAATACATGAGATTTCCGTTTTTATCTACAATTGGAAGTTGGTTAATTTTATTTTTCCAAATAATTTCATTTGCTTCTTCTAAAGTAATTCCATCTTCAGCTTTAACTAAATCTTTTAAAGCTGTCATATATTCGCTAACTTTTGCACCTTCTGCACAGTGATTAATTCTATAATCTCTTTCTGTGATAATTCCCAAAAGTTTTCCGTTAGCTTCTCCATTTTCTGTAACAGCAACAGTAGAATGACCTGTTTGTTCTATAAGAGAAACTAATTCAACCAATGTTTGTTCAGGACGAATATTTGTATCAGAAGTTACAAAGCCAGCTTTATACGCTTTTACTCTTGCAACCATTGCAGCTTGATTTTCAATTGTTTGTGAACCGTAGATAAACGAAATTCCACCTTCTTTTGCTAATGCTACAGCAAGTTTATCATCTGAAACAGATTGCATTACAGCAGAAGTGAACGGAATATTCATTGTAAGAGGACAAGTTTCGCCCTTCTTTTTATTATAACGAACAACTGGTGTTTTTAATGAAACATTTGCAGGAATGCAGTCAGGACCTGTGTAACCAGGGATTAGTAAATACTCATCGAATGTGTGTGATGGTTCCTCAAAGAAATATGCCATAATTAAACTCCTTAAAAAAAAGCTCAACTAAAAATGAAAACATTAAAAGGGCTTTTTTTTTTGCTATTCCAAAAAATTTGGAACAGCAAAAAATCTTTTTAAAAAGTTTACAACGAAACCTTATAGATATATTAGTCATTTACTATAACATAACATTTGAAATTATACAAGTGAATTTCAAAATATTAAAATAAGTTTTTCCAATCTGTAGTTAATGGATTACAAGAAAAACCTATTCCAATTTTGTAAGCATTCTTTTTATGTGTAAAGTCAAATTGCAAATCTAAGTCAGCAACAATTTTTAGAGAATCTTGTAAATAATATGCAAAATCTGTCTCAAAGAGCAAAACGCTAGTTTTTGCACCAGCAAGTTTTAACATATCAATTACGCCCATTTCATCAAGTTTATCCCTATCTCCATAAAAACTTTCGATTCCATATTCACCACGAGTCAAAAGTTCAGCAGCCATTGTAATTTCAAAAGGTTTATCTATATATTCAGCAAATAATCTAAATAAACGAGCGTTTGGACCATATTTAAATCCTAAGAAATAAGCATCTTTGTCATAAATATAATTTTCACCGCTTAAAGAAATAATCTGTGCAGGAACAGTAAATTTTCCTGCATAAAATCTATCTTTTGAAGTACGATTATACATCATTGGAGATACAAAATACCATTCAAATCCAACATTCAAACCACTTTTATAATCAAAATTATCTTCTCTAAGAACATAGTCATTTCTTGTAAATTGTTCAGATTCTATAGGAGTTCCATCTAAAATATGATATTCGGCACCTGCTACAAACCCCATTGCCATTGGTTTGTCAGAGTGAGTTTCATGAGGAAGATCAAAATCATCCATATTAAATGTTCCGTACATTCTAACAGGACCAACTTTTCCTTCTGCAGCAAGATAAAGAGCGACATTTACATAACCATCTTGATTTCCATTATGCCAAACAATTAAAGGAGATAAATCAAATAAAGAAGGAGTTTTATTATAAACATTCGCAAATTCCCCCAAAGACAAACGAACATAATCATTATAGAACGAGAATTTATGTCCTATAAAAGTTTTTAAAATTTCATTTGGTTCTTCACCTTTATCTGCATCGTGATATTGCAACCAGAATTTTGGAGAAACAATTACATAATTAAAATTAAATTTCCAGTTAGAATCGGCTTTCATTGGTGTTTTGTAATCAACCCAAAGATTATCCAAGTAAGGCTGTGAATTACTCAACATTGTATCATAGAACGCTGGTCCCCATTTTATTAAGCGACGGCCTAAAGAAACATACCAACTTTTGTCATTTGAAATAAAATCCATGTAAGAAACTCTAGGGAATGTCAAATCAAGCAACCCACCAACAAATGGAATATTAGTTTTTACAGAACCAAAATCTTCCAAACAAGGAAGCAAATCTTGCATAATATCAACACGTAAAACTAAATCAAAATTATTTGTATCTACTTCAAAACCAAAATCAAGGAAACTTGGATTATCATACGCTTGAAGCCAATAATCTTGACGTTTCATCCACCAGTTTGAATCTAAATTATTCCAAGTATCAGGATTTTGCACCTTCCACAAATAATCACTTTGTGCATCATCGTAATAAATTGGAGCTGCAGGATAATTATTTAGCAAAAAATACGGATTTACAGATAAAATTGCATTTACATCCGCAAAACAAAACACCAAATTAAATAAAACTAGTAAAGGAAACAAAAATTTCTTTTTCATATTTACCTCCCATAAAAAGTCAACGAACAAGTCGACTTTCTAAAATACTTAATTCATGACAGTCAAAGCTTCTTCTGCAAGAGACATTGGTTTGTATTTGCCAATCATCTTTTGTGCATCAAAATCTTTTTTGTCGCTGAGCATTGCCCAAACGATTTCTGCCATCTTTCTTGCAGCGGCTACAATTGATTTACCGCTGCCTTTATTTGTTTTCATATATTCATAACGCTGCATCATTCTCCAGTTTGAAGTATCTTTGCAACGACGAATTCCCAACACTAACTGTACAAAACAGGTTCTCAATTCCTGAGGGCCTCGTTTTGTAATCTTTCCATGATGAATGGTCTCGTTCGAATCCTGTACCCAGGGAACAAGCCCATAGAAGGCAGCATATTTCTTTGCACTTGCAAATCTTGATATGTCTTCTGTATAAGCTCTGATTGTCCATGCCGTGATTTTTCCACAACCACGAATAGTCAGAAGCCGGTTTACCATCTCATCGTCTTTTGTCAGTTCAACCAGCTGTTTTTCAATTATCTTTACGCTTTCTTCAATTCGTTCTATAATTTCAAACATCAGTTTTACTGATTGTGCTTCGAGCACGTAGTCGTTATTCGACTCAAGGGTGTCCAGAATTCTCTGGCGCCCTTTTTTACTTTGCAGGCTTCTAAGCTCGTCAGAAAGTCCTAAACTCACCAGTAATGCATGAATCTCGTTCTTCTGACCGACAGTTGAACGTACAAGTCTTTCCCTTGATTTCAACAAACGTCTGATATTCTCTGTCTCTTTTCCACAAAGATAGCTTTCTGGAAGCATATCCTTTGAAAGAAATTCTGAAATTGTTGAAGCATCATGCTTGTCTGTTTTCTTAGTTGATTCATTGATTACCTTGAACTTCAGTGTATTGATTACAGTTACTTCTGCACCTGCTTTCTCAACCTGGTTCTTGAAGAACCTTGTATTCCCCGTAGATTCAACTCCAATTTTTACATCAGCACCAGTTGCTTTGTATCTGCTTATTCTCGCAAGAAACTCCGCATAGCCGTCTGTTGTTGTCGGATACTGTCTAATCTGATCCAGAGATTCAGATTCTTCTTCGGTACGCACATGAACAGTAAACTGTGTCTTGTGCAAATCAACGCCAATAAAAAATGTCATGATGACCTCCGTCTGATTCTATCGCGGAAAGTCTTATCGGTAGTGTGTTCCAATCTCCCATTCAGTCTCAATGGACTATAGTATGATGCGGCAAAAGCTCTTCATTCTCCTTACCAAGGATCTGTGTCCTTATTAAAAAATGGCGAACTGATGCCTGGGTTCCGCTGAATCACTTCAGCGTATCACATTACCGCTTGTTCGTTTACCTTTTTATCATGCCTCTATAAATAAATTAGTTTGTAACACAAACCTTTATTCTATCTTACATTAAATATCTTTTTTTTCAACTTAAAAAAAAAGACTGTTCTACAAGTTTTATATTTTCAACTTATCGAACAGTCTTATTACTCCTTAAGTAAAACTCAAGAATATTTTTATAGATTAAAATTTATATGTACCAGTTGTAATTGTTCCTCCGTTTGAATAAATATCAAAATTGATGAATTTTGTTACTTTAGAAAGTTCTTCGTAAAAATCTTCCAAATTTTCTACAGAAACTCCGTTTACAGCAGTAATAATATCACCATTTTGAATTCTCAAAGCAGCTGCTGGAGAACGTTCTTGAACATTTGTAGCAACAACCCCTTTTATTTTTTTACTGTCAATTTTTAATTGGTCACGCACAGCATCTGTTAATGGACCAGCAATAAATCCTGGCCACAATTTTTGGTTTGAATTTTCCACATCTGCAGCACGTTCTTCAATTTTTACAGTTACATCTGGAATACGTTTTCCACCACGAATAATTCCAAAGGTTGCATTTGTACCGGCTTCCAAACCGCCAACATCTCTTACCAATTGATTTACTGTTTTTACAGGTTTTCCGTTTAATTCAACAATAAAGTCGCCTGGTTTAATTCCACCTTTAAATGCTGGTGAATCAATAAAGATTTCTGCTGCAAAAGCACCATTTGTATCTACGCCCAAATCTTTTTTATATTCATCACTAATATCTAAAAGAGAAACTCCTAACCAACCATAAGCAACTTTTCCATTTTTTATAAATGAATCAATTGCACTTTTTACATTATTAATAGGAATTGCAAAACCAAGACCTTGTGAACCGCCTGATTGTGACGCAATCCATGTGTTAATTCCGATTACTTCACCATAAATATTTACAAGTGGACCACCTGAGTTTCCTTGATTGATTGCTGTATCTGTTTGAATAAAATCATTTATATTTGTAATTCCAGGTTCTGAACGACCAGTTGCACTTACAATTCCTTGAGTTACAGACTGACTATATCCCAAAGGAGCGCCCATTGCCAAACAAATATCACCAGTTTGAACTTCATCAGAATCACCTAAAACAGCAACAGGAATTGTTTTGTCTGAAGATTCAAATGAAAGCAACGCAATATCCATTCTTTCATCAGCCCCGATGATTTTTGCTTCAAATTCACGACCATCGTTCAATTTTACAGAAATTTTTGAAGCTTTACCTGCAACGTGATTGTTTGTAAGAACATACAACGTATTTCCTGTTCTACGAACAATTACTCCAGATCCGAGACCTTTTGCTTCATATTCTCTAGTTCCATCATCACCTTTTTTGTCATTTGGATTACCAAAAAAGAAGAAAGGAATATCTGCAAATGGATCTTTGTAAGTTTTTGTTTCTGTAACATCAACTTCTACAACAGATGGTAATAAAGTTTCACTTATAGAACGAAAAGACGTTTGCAACGCCTCTACAACTTTTAATGCTTCAGCAGGAGTTTGTCGTCTTGTTTCTGCATAAGCAACGCCAGCTGTTCCTTCTGCAAAAGTTGTTTCTGCAGAACCTTTAACTTTTGTTTTTCCACAAGAGAATGAAACCAAAGCAAAAGCAACAATCGCCATTGCAGAGATTCCTAAAATTCGTTTAGTCCATTTTTTCATAATAATCTCCCATAAAAAAAGCCAATGTGTAAAACTTTAGTTTTAGCAATTGACTTTTTACGCTATTTTGCAACGTAGTGAAAAATAGCTTTTTTATACATCAAGCTTGTAACACAAACTTTTAAAGATGAAAATCAACTATATTTCAGTTGATTTTCATCTTTATCCCATGAAAAAAGCCATTATTGTTATAACTAACTTTTTCTTATACTAAACAAGATAATAAAATAAATTAAAAAGTGTTACAAAAATAAAAAAAAATTATTTTTTATAATTTAAATCTGTCAAAACTTCTGTGTGATCTTCAAAAACAGCAACTGTATGTTCTACATGACAAGAAACTTGTCCGTCAGCTGTGGCAACTGTCCAACCATCATCCAAAACTTCAACGTCTGGAACTCCAAGATTTATCATTGGTTCAATTGCCAAAACCATTCCAGGTTTAATTCTTGGATTCAATCCTTTAAACGGACAGTTTGGAACAGAAGGGTCTTCGTGAACATCAAGTCCTACACCGTGACCACAATAATCGTAAACTACGCCATAAAAATTCTTGTCCGCAATTTCATAAATAGCATTTGAAATATCTTTAATTCTGTTTCCTACTTTACAAGCAGCAATTCCAGCTTTTAAACATTCTTCTGTAACTTCTTTTAATTTTTTTACTTTTGGGTCAACTTCGCCAATTAAAACAGTATGTGTTGAATCACTGATATACCCATCTAAATCAATTCCGGCATCAATAGAAACTAAATCACCTTTACGAATTATACGTTTTTTAGAAGGAAGACCGTGAATTACTTCATCATTTACGCTGATACAAACAGCACCAGGAAATCCATTTCTATACCAAGCAGGTTTTCCACCATGACTTTCGATGTAATTTTTAAACATAATATCAACATCGTAAGTAGACATTCCTTCTTTTACTTTTGGCAAAAGTTCATTAAACATATCTGCTGTTAAATGACACGCTTTTCTAATTCCTGCAATTTCATCTTCATTTTTTAAACGAATCATAAAAAAACCTCTATATACAACTAATTATTTTAAATTAATTTATTTGCTTCTTCAAAACAGATTCTAGCAGTTGCTTCATCTCCAAGTTTTGAATAAATTCCTGCCATTTTTTTTAGAAAAAATGCATCATCTTTGTTTGAAAATCCCAAATCTAACGCACGTTCCCAAACATCAAGGGCAAGTTCATCATTCATATACCCTTCTATATTACGTTTTAAAATATTTAAAGTAAATGTCATAACTTCTGGAAAAAACAAACGAAAATATTGATAACTTCGTTCCATATTAATTATTTCTTCCAAAAGCAAAATTGCATCATAATATTCACCGCGTATAACTAATTCTTCGCAAAGAATGTAGCCATAATCCATAAAATCTTCTCTTGTAAACCATTTTTTTAGAGAAAAATTTATATGCGACATTTTCATTCTTTTATATTCTTTTACAGCTTCGTCTTCGCGTTGTTGCATTAAACAGAAAAAAATCAATTTTGCACGACTTTCTTCATCCTGTCGTTCGCTTAACCATTTATAATAATCAAAAGAGTCGTATGATTTTTTTTCGCGGCGGATTTTTATAAAATATGAATCGTCAAAAATAGAACGTTGATGTGAATCAGAAAGAACTCTATATGCATGAACGACACGACTAAATTCTTCGTTATCGGCAGATTTTCCTGTTGAATCAGGATGAAGATTTTTTACTTTCTCGCGATACGCTTTTTTTATTTCTGCAAGTGTAGCTTCGTTTCGCACACCTAAAACTGCATATAGATTTTCCATAAAAAATTAGACAACCTTGTCAAAAAAAAATTAGCCGAACTGGTTTTATTCTACCACTTCGGCTACATAGTATTTTAATTATTCTGCAAAAATTATTCAGCAGATTCTTCTGAAGATTCCCACCAGTTAGAATCTGTTGTTTCTGTTGCAGTTGCTTCTTCTGAAGTTTGTGTTTCTGCTTGCATTTCTGTTGCAGTTGCTTCAAGTGATTCTTTTGCTTTTGGTTTTTTATTTACGATAGCAAGACCAATAGCAAGAACAAAAAACAAAGTAACTAAAACAGCAGTTGCTTTTGTTAAAACGCTAGCAGAATGAGAACCAAAGGCAGCAGTTCCTCTTCCTCCCATAAGTCCACCCATTCCGTTTTCACCGTTATCTTGAATTACTACTAAAAGAACGAGTAAAACACAAACAATAATAAAAGCTACTAAAAGAACAATACCAATTGCACTCATTATAATTCTCCAAAAAATTTATTCAAATAAATACGCGGTACACACATATCAAAAATATATACAAGCGTCTTAATATATTAATGAAAATATTATATTTTGACAAGCAATCTTTTTAAGAAATAAAGATTTTATAAAATATTACTTGTTTTTTTTTCTTTCAAATTATAAACTTTACAATATGAAAAAGATTATTTTTATTTCGGCAATATTTTTAACATTAAATTTAATATCATGTAAAACAGTAAAAGAAATTCCTCAAGACCTAACAATTGCTCAATTAATTCAAAAAGGTCAAGACGCTTATGGAATTGCAAATTATGAAGAAGCAGAAACTTATTATTTAACTGCAATCGAACGATTTGGTGACAACACAAACAATTATATAGAAGTAAAATACGAATTGGGGCACTTGTATCTAAAAACAAAAAATTATGATAAAGCTCATGCTGCATTTACAGAAATTTTAGAATTGTATGATTATGCTTCTACAGGAATGCTTCCTCCTGAATATAAAAAACTTGCTCAAATCGGTTTATCAAAAATCCCAGAAAATAAAACAAATTAATCTTTTGGTAAAAGGATTGCATTTATTTTTATTTTTTTTGCATCAGCAAGTGATTGCACATATTCTTTAGAATATTTTCCAGATTTTCTTGGAGTTGGATGAGGTTCTGCATCTCCAATTAAAATGATTCTTTTAAAAGAAGTAGTTCTCCAATTGTAAAATTCACTTGCTGCAAACATCGCTTCATAAACAGCTTCCGGAGTATCACCACCTTCTAAACCATATATTCTAATTGAATTTAAATTTTTAGAGAATGTTGTGATATTGGAAGTAAATCCAAACATTTTTACAGGCAAACCTTTATAATCAAAATTATCTGAATAATCACGATAAAATAACAAACCAATTCTTACATCTGGCGCAGAAGCAAAAATTTCTTCTAAAGCAGGCATTAAATCGGTTTTTAGTTTTTCAATGTCATTTTTCATACTTCCTGTTGCATCTATTGCAAAAACAACATCTAAATTATTCTTATCTTTTTCTTGTTCTAAAATTTTTTTTATATCTTCAATAATTGTTTCTGGTCCTTTGGAATAAATTACATTTTCTGACACTTCTTTAAATTTTTCACTAGCAAATGGGTTATATTCATCAGTCAAAACAAATTCTGGCTCTTTTTTAGGAAGTTTACGAGTTTCCAAATCAAACATAAATGGATTATCCATAAAATTTCCTGAATAATCTGCATATGGTTTTTCAAAAGTTCTGATATTTATAAAAGTTCCTTTGCCGATTTGGATTTCACCATTTCTAGACCATTCATAGCCATAAATAATTGTACTTGGAATATAAAAATGAAATGCGGCACCAAAATCTTCCAAATATTCCACAGAGGAATCTACCAAACTATATTTTGCACCTTCTGAAACAAGTGGCTTTCCATCAAGGTACCTAACCTCATCACCATTAATTGGATTATATTCTTTTGTACGGTAAGCATAATTATCAGCTTTTCCATTCGGGTCTTTTGTAGTTTCTGTTAACAAAACTGACATAATTCTTGGTAATTTCTTTATATAAAGATGATAACCAATTATTTCTGAATCTTTTGTTTCTGTTTGAATTTTAATATCTTCTATTGCTATTCTCAAATTTTCCTGTTCTTGTGTATATAAAATCTTTTGTCCTTCTGCAGTTTGTGCAAAAACAAAAGTAGAACTCAAAAAAAATGTTAATAATATTTTAAAAATCTGTTTCATATCTAACATTATCGGACAAAATTCTATTTCTATTAATTTATAAAATATGATAGAATAAAAAAATGCTTAAAAGAATTATTTATTTTGCTTGTATTTTTGTTATTTTTATAAATGTAAGTTGTGCATCAAAAACTTATGCTTCAAACTCTGAACAAATAGAAAAAAGTTCAGAAATTCTCACAGAAGAATCTAAAGAAAAAGAAGAAATTATTTTAATGTTTGATGATTGGAAATATAAAGGTTTTAATAACGAATATCCTCTTTGGGCTGAATTTGCCATAAAAAATGATATTTCCAATTTGCAGAAAGTTTTAAATATCACTTCTGAAAACAACATAAACATAATTATCTATTCTGGAACAAATATTGACCAGTTGATTCATAAATTGGGAAATGAATTATCAAATGAATCTGAATTAATTCAAACTTGGGTTCACATCAATCCACAAATTAATTGTAATTATAATGATTACGTTGCAATAAAAATTATTTTAACAAACGAGGTAAATTAAATGAAAGTTTTAGTTATTGGTGGCGCTGGATACATTGGAAGTCACGTTGTAAAAGCAATGATGAAAGCTGGACACAAAGTTACAGTTTTTGACAATCTTTCTAGCGGATTAAGATGCAATTTATTTAAAGAAAACGACTTTATTCATGGAAATATTTTGATTCAATCTGAAATTGAAGCTGCTTTTGAAAAAGGATTTGACGCATTCGTTCATCTTGCAGCTTTTAAAGCAGTTGGTGAATCTATGGAAAATCCAGAAAAATATTCTGTAAATAATATCACAGGAACTTTAAACATTATGAATGCAGCTGTTAAATTCGGTTGTAAAAAAATGATTTTCAGTTCGTCAGCAGCAGTTTTTGGAGCTCCACAATATTTACCAATTGACGAAAACCATCCAAAAAATCCAGAAAGTTATTACGGATTTACAAAATTAGAAATTGAACGCTTTATGGCTTGGTACGACCAATTAAAAGGATTAAAATTTGCCGCTTTAAGATATTTTAACGCAGCGGGTTACGATCCTGACGGAGAAATCAGAGGATTGGAACGTTCACCACAAAATCTTTTACCTAGAATTATGGAAGTTGCTTGCGGAATGCGTGATGAATTAAAAGTTTTTGGAACAGATTACGATACACGCGACGGAACATGTATTAGAGATTATGTTCACGTAACTGATTTAGCAAATGCACACGTTTTGGCATTGGAATATATTGCAAAAAACAACGAAAGTTTGACAGTAAATCTTGGAACAGAAAAAGGAACTACTGTAAAAGAATTGCTCGATGCTTCACGTCGCATTTCAGGCAAAGCAATTCCTTCTGAAGATGTTGAACGTCGTCCAGGCGACCCAGCTTGTTTGTACGCAACAAGTAAACATGCAAAAGAACTTTTAGGCTGGGAACCAAAATTCAGCGATGTTGATACATTAGTAAAAACAACTTGGGAAGTTTACAAATAATTTTTTAACGGAATACGAAAATATGGAAAAAATAAAATCATTTTTAAATAATCAAAAATCTCAGATGATTGAATTACAACAAATTTTAACAGCGATTCCTGCAATTTCACCAGAAAACGGAGGAATTGGAGAATCTGAAAAATGTGCAGCACTAGAAAAATGGCTTAAAGAAAATGGATTTTCTGATATTCAAAAATTTTCTGCTCCAGATTCTCGTGTTCCGTCTAAAGAAAGACCAAGTTTAGTTGTAACAATTCCTGGTCAGAAGGATGATTACAGAATTTGGGTTATGGCTCACATGGACGTTGTTCCTACAGGAGAATTAAGCCTTTGGGAAACAGAACCTTTTGCAATGGTAGAAAAAGACGGAAAACTTTTTGGTCGCGGGGTTGAAGATAACCAACAAGGTTTAGTTTCATCTGTTTTTGCTTCACTTTATTACGTAAAAAACAATATAACTCCACTTCACACAATAAAATTGCTTTTTGTTGCTGACGAAGAATGCGGAAGCGAATACGGAATTGTTTATTTGATGAAAAACTTTGATTTATTCAAAAAAACAGATTGCGTTGTAATTCCTGACGGTGGTGACCCAAAAGGTGAAACAATTGAAATTGCAGAAAAAAATCTTCTTTGGCTCAAACTTCACGTAATGGGAAAACAAACTCACGGTTCGCGCCCAGACAGTGGAAACAATGCTTGTCTTGCTGCAAACGATTTGTCTTTACGTTTGAATAAATTAGAATCATATTTTAATAAAAAAGACGATTTATTCCAGCCAAATTATTCTACATTCCAACCTACACTCAGACAAAAAAACGTTGATAGCATAAACATTATTCCTGGTGACGATGTTTTTTGCATGGACTGTAGAATCTTACCTTGCTACAGCCTAAAAGAAGTAATTGCAAAAGTTGAAGAAGTTTGTAAAGAAATCGAAAAAGATTACGGTGTGAAAGTGGAATACACAATTCCGCAAAAATCAGAAAGCCCCGCAACTTCTCAAGATGCACAGATTGTAAAAAAACTAAGTCAAGCAATTTACAAAACACGCGGAATTAATGCAAAAACAATTGGAATTGGTGGCGGAACAGTTGGTGCAGAACTAAGACGCGAAGGAATTGAAGCAGCTGTTTGGAGCACATTGGAAGATATGGCGCACCAACCAAATGAATATTGTGTTATTCAAAATATGATTGATGACGCCATCACTTTAGCAGTTTTATTTAACGAAGAATAAAACTAGCGAATCTTAAATATGATTCCCACGATAGCACAAGTGATTAATAATTGCATAATTACAAATTTTATTAATACTTGTGTTGGAGACCAGTTTCGGTTTACGCGCATATGGTCGTGAAGTGGGAATCTGATTTTTTCAAAAACTTTAATCTTAAAAAATCTAAGCAAGAAAACTTTTATAAGTCCCATTCCACCGTTTACAAAAATAATAGAAGATGTGGCAAAAATTAAAAATGGATTTCCACTTACCATAACACAACTTCCAAGGAAAAATCCTAACGCGCGACTTCCAGCGTCACCCATCAAACATTTACTTGGAAAAGCATTATGCCATAAATACCCCATTAACACGCCAGACAAAGCAAAAAGCATTACAGCCCATTGAGCACCTTCTTTAAAATGAGGAACAAGCAAGTACAAAGAAATATCTTTATGTCCTAAAATAAAATAAAAAATTGCTCCCAAAGTGATTAATCCAATCAAAACTAAAGAAGCAGAAAGCCCATCAACCCCATCTGTACAGTTTGTTGTATTAATAGAGGCCCATAACATTATTGTACAAATAATTACGAACACAACAGGATTAACAATAATTTCACTAGAAACAAAAGGAAGCCAAAAACGAACGTTACCATCCGCAGAAAGATTTTTTAATCCATATAAAAGAACAAAAGAAGCTGCCACACTAATTACTAAATCTAAAGCTCCTTTTAAGTATTCACCCCAACTAGAAACACTTTTATCATCTAAAAAACCAGTGAGCATTGTTACCCAAGTTAACAGAAGAATTAACGCTCTATTTAAGTTCATTGGAACAATTAAAAAACAAAGAATTACAAAAATTGTAATAAAAACAACTCCACAGCCAGTTGGTTTTCCTTTTGCAGCTTCGGCAGAAACTGTAAATTCACGCCCCCTGTCATGAGGAAGAACATTGTAAAATTTTGGAATTAGTTTGTAAGCTAAAAAATATCCAGCAAATAAAGCAATAGCAATTAACACTGCATAAGATTGTAAAAGTCTTGCAGGTCCCCAATAATTAGATAAAAATTGCCCCAAATAAAAAAGCATTTTTAATTCTCCATAAAAAAAGTTCAATGAACAAAACTTCAGTTTTGGAATTGAACTTTTTAAGCTGTTTGAAACAAAGTGAAAAAACAGCATTATATATTTAGTTTGCAACGCAAACTATAAAAGATAAAAACTGACGCTATTTCAGGCAGTTTTTATCTTAACTCCCATAAAAACAGTACAATTATGAATTATGAGTTAAATCTGAATAAACAAGAACAATATTGTTCTCATCACAATATCGGATTAATTCTTCATCAATTAAAGATGTTCCCGACAAAATTATAGAAGAAACACCTTTAGACAATAACATTTTTAACGAATCACTCATTTTTATAGAAGAATCCGCAACAAGAACATCAGCAATATTTTCATTTTCGTTTGAATCTGTATTTCTAGAAAGATTTTCCAACGCATCTTGCAAAACATATTCGATAGTCTTTTTTGCAGATTTACAAGACTGAGTTATTCCTACAACAGCAAAATCTTTTATTAAAATTGCAGAATTAGATTTGGAACTCATTAAGATTCTTGTTCCCAAAGCCATTTCATCTGCTAATTTTTGAGAAGGTCTATTTTTTGTTTTTATAAACCATTTATCAAAAATCAAATTATCTTTTGATTGTAATAAAAATCCTCCGTTTATTACATCCAAATCAAAATCTGTACAAAGAATTTTTGACGAAGCAACTAAATGAATATTTTTATTTTGCGAAAAAATCTCTTTTGCTTCGTCTGTAAAACTTGGTGCAACAATCACCGAAAAATTACAGTTAATTAACTCTTTTGCTGCATCTTGGTCAATTACTGCACTACAACCAAAAGTCGCATCACAAATATTCTCTGTATCGTAAGAATATGTTTTCTTTATTGAATCATAAATATTTGTAGAAATAGAAGCACCAAGAATCAACTTGTTTTTTGCCGCCATCGAAAAAACAGTTCCTGTTAAAGGAGTAAGTTGGGTTGTGTATTCATATTCTTCACAAGTAAAACTTTTTATAGGATGTTGATTCCTTAAATTTTCATAAATAGAACTTACTTGTTCCCAAGCAAAAGACGCTTCATTTACTAAATCATAAGAAAGTTCTTGTGTATTCATTTTTGACAACGAAGCAACAATTCCATTATCAACAGGATATTTATACAACCAAGCTTTTTGATGGTCATTCATTCCGCTAGGAAGTTCTGTATACAATTTTAAAGGCAAAGTTAAATATTTTAAGGAATTTTCAGTAGGTGAAAGGTTTGCAAGAATTGAAGAAGAAACCCCTGCATCAAACGCAGAAACAAGATTTAAAGCTTTTCCTGCCAAATAATAACGGAATTCATCTGTGATATTTTCTGTTCTTATTTGAATCATTGCCTCTTTATAATCTTTTGGGTCTGACAAAATCAAAATATTTTTATAATTCAAAAATGAATTACGCAAAATAGTTGAAATAAAAAAATTGATTGGTTTTGTCAAATCACCAAGTTTTTCTTTATTTGAATGCATAGAAGGATAAATATTAGCACATACCAAATAAATAGAATCGCCATTTTCTTCATTACGTGATTGCAAATATGATTCATATTTAGATTTAAAAATTCGTCGAATAAGAGTTGAAGTATCAGCAACATGAACAGCGGATTCTTGCATTGTATATTCTGTTGTAACTGGAATTTCTGCATTTCTTAACAATTCTTCAGTTTTATTTGCAGAAAGAATTTCCCAACCATTATCAGAAAGAAATTTTGCAAAATTAATTATTTCTTCTGTATTTTCCACATGGATTAATGCTTGCTTTTTCATAACTCAATACTAACAAAAAATATACATCAGTTCAATTAATGAATACTTTTACATAAATATAATTTTTCTTACAAATTTATACTTTTTTTATTTATTAACAGCCGCTTCCTCATTTGTAATTTTATTTTTTAGACCTTCAATATATGAATTTGGAATTACCTTTTTATTTAATTTTTCAATATTTTTTAAAGCTTCATCTTTTTTGTCCTGTTTATATAAAGAAATGCATAATAAATATTTTATATCATCTCTGTCTGGAGTTAAACATAATGCCCTTTTTAATAAAATTTCGGCTTCGGAAAATTCTAAGTTAGCCATACACTCTTCTGCCAACAAAAGAAGTTGTTGTGTATTGATTAGTTTTATATATAACACATTAATTGGATCAAATAAGAATGATGTCTCTACAACCTCATAACCATTTTTTTGAACTTTTAAAACAATTTCATTATTTTCATCCATTTGATAATTTAATATAAATCTTCCTTGAACATCTGTTGAAGATATATATTCGCCATTAATAAAAATCTGAGCACTTTCTACAGGTTTATTTTCATAATCATATACCATTCCATACATATAAGGTTCAGTTTCTTTATAACTTAATCTTTGTACCTTATTGGAATTACAAGAGATTAACAATAAAATTAACATGGAACTTATCAATAAAAATATTCTTTTTTTCATCTTACCAACCTATATTTTTTATTATCCATCAAAATTATTAATTCACCTTTATCATTATAAAAATACCCCATATTTCCATCTTTTGTAAGTTCTAGTTTTATCAATTGATTAGTTGATGTATTTTTGACATAAATTTTTGAATCATCAACCTCACTCACAAAAACATAATCTCTAGGAGCGTTTGGAATTTGTTCTAATTCTTTTTCTTTTATTTTAACTGAGGTAGTAGGTGTAATTTTTGTTTTTTTATCTACCGCAAAAAATCGGGCTATGTTTTTTATATTTTCTTCTTCGATAAATATTTCATTTTGTATTTGTGATTTATATTCTGTAGTTCCTTTTTTTGAACCACCTACATCAATTCTAAAAATCACCGAGGCACCGTCTGCAACTCCTGTCTTTATACTAAATTTGGTTATTGTAAATAATTGTTGTTTATCGGATAACAAAGAAATAATTGAAAAAAAGTTTTTTGAATCTGTTGTAAATGCAAACTCCATTTCATTACTTGATTGATTTTGAATATATTGAAAACTTGTAATTTCACCTTTATATATCAAAATATTTTCTCTTATGTAGTCACCCAAGCTAGAAATTGAAATTTCATTTAATTTTTTTTCTTTTTTTTCTAATTCGTGAAGTGCATTCTTATACCAATCTATTTGTTCATTTACAGATAAATTTCCATCTGGCGTATAAAAATTGTTTTTCACATTTCCTGAAAGTGTATACTTTTCCATATTATCAATAGGTTTTACTTGATGAATCATACAGGATTCCAAATCATTCATTTGTTCAAAATTTCTTAGATTTTGAAGGGAATCTTTTGAAATTGCTTCAAATTTGAATGTATTACCAATTATATCTATTTGTAATATTTTTGTATCTATTGATAGTTTATTAGTCAGCAAAAACAATATTTCATAAACATTTCTTTTTGTACTCTTTTGTACTAATAAATAATCTTTTTTTAATGAATCTAATAATCTAAGTTTTTCTTTATTTGCCTTATCCTGTTCCTCGATTAATTTTGCACTAATTTCAGCCTCTATTTTTTTATCCCTATTCATTTTCACATATAACATAGAAAAAACAACTACAGATAATAGTAGACATAAAGAAACTAAAAAAATTTTTAAAGACATTTTCAATGAACTTTTATGAAAGATTTTTGTCAACAAACATTTTTTTTCATTTATTAAGATTTTCTTACCATTTGAAACATCAATAATATTAAAATTATTTGTATCAATTGACTGTTCGTTTATAAAATTATCAAACGACTCATATTTTCCTAGAGAAAACGTAGTATATTTTCTTAAAGAAAAATTTTCTATTTCTAATAGTTCTATATAATCATCAGAAATAAAAATTAGATTGTTATTTTTATCTTTATTTTCATTAAATAAATATAAAAATGAAATAGGTTTATCATCATTTAAAATTTTTTTTTCTATTGCAAGTATAATATATGAATTTTTTATAGAACCATTTTTTTTAATAAATAATTCAATATTATCAATATTTCCTGGATATAAATTCTTTATTTTATATTTAGCAGCTTCTTTTATTTCTTCATATTTTAAATTTGGTAATTGGGAAATAAATACAGAATAAAAAACAGGAGATAAAAAATCTTTACTAGTAACTTCTTTCTTCATAATTTATTTCTCTCTTTATTACCTTATAGATTCTTCCTTGGATAATATTATCATTTGGAATAGCCGCTATGATTAACTGAATTCTAGCATTTTCTGCATTTAAATAAACTTTCCAAAATTGCGTTTTTACACCTAAAATTGCAAGTATTTTGTTATCATCTTGCACTTCAAGTATTTGTTTAATTTTTTCTTTATTAATATATTGGTTATAATTTATCTCATTTATAAGTCTATCATATTTTTCTTCAGATTGCGAGATTTTAAAATCTTGATGCGTAACAAAATATTTTATTATCTCTGAATCTGTAAAATATATATTCAGAATTGATTGATTATTTAAAATTATTGAACAATCGTTTTTTTTAAGATTATTCATAAAATCAGTATCTACAAAGGAAGGGTTTATCCATCCATAATATTTTATATTATTCTTTCCATAATCCGTCAAATATTTATTAATAAGAGTTCCTGATTCCAACCATTTTCTTGCAGAAATAATTTTCATTATTTCTTGAAAAGCTTCTTCTGATATAAATAATTTCTGTTGTAAAAAATTGTCTTTTAAATATTTTTTATTCAGAAAATTTATATTTATTCCAGAAGAAATATCTTCTATTTTTATTTCATATTTAGAGTATTTATTAAGCAAAAAATTAATTTCCTGAGAATCTTTTGTATCAGTCTGTAGGCTTGTAAGTATTTGAAAATCAGTTTCTATTTCGCTGATTAATTTATCTGCTTCTATTCGGCTGTTGTATTCTTTTATTGTCTTAGTAGCATTTATTCTATAAACACTAAAAAAATAAAAAAGACATAAAACTAAAACAGAGAAAAATAATAATAATATGAACGAAACTAATTCTCCTTGTCCTTTTTGAAATATTTTTTTACTTTTCATTTGGTACCAATGAATATGATTTAAATTGAGCAATTGAAATTTGCTCTTCGCCATTTGTCAAAGTATATGTTACGATTATTCCACGTTTGCATTTCAGATCATCTTTTAAATATTCTATATTTTTTATTGATTTATTAAAAAAGTCATGTTTTTTTAACTCATCTATTTTAGAGTTTAGATATGCATTAGAAGTATCCCAATATGGTATTTCTATTGTATCTGCCCAATCTCTAATATATTTATCTTTTACTAATTTTTCTCTAGAAATAGAAATCTCATTATTTACTTTACCTATATTTCTATAAAGGCTAACAAAAACTAGACATATTGCAGCTGAAATAAGCAAAGAAATAAACATTGAAATTAAAGTCTCTATCATTGAAAACCCTGATTCGCTATTTCCCACAAACAGCCTCATATTCGAAATTGTTTAACGCATTTATACACATTTCTATTTGATTTGAAATTCTATCAGATGATTTATTTATGTTAAATAATAAATCTGTAACAGTAGAAAAACAAAGTAATATACAACATATAATAATTAAAGTTCTTAGATATGCAAATCCTTCATTATTGCCACGATGTAATATCCTCATCGTCTTTCTGCCCTCCTTCATATCCATCTGCACCAAATGAACGTATTGAATAAGGTTGTTCATTATATCCTGGTACTACATATTCATAAGGATTTCCCCAAGGATCCATAGGAATATCCTTGTATAAATAAGGTCCATTCCATTTAGAAGATAAAAAATCATCAGAAGGTTTTACAACCAACGCCTCTAAACCTTGTTCTTGTGTTGGATATTTTCCACAATCAATATAAAAAGATTCTAAAGCAATTACAAAGGAATCTATTTGTGTTTTTGCAGAAACAACACGAGCTTTACCGATATTTTTTATTGCAGTAAAACCAACCGTTGTAGTTAAAATAAGAACAATTGCAATAACAATTATAGTTTCCATAAAGGTCCAACCATCTTCTCGTCTTTTTTTCATAAAATATCTCCATACATTGTAAATATCGGTAATATAAAATTAATAACAACAAATATGATAACAAGTCCAGAAAAAAGAATCAAACCAGGCTCAATCCAAGTTAAAAGTTTTTTGATTGTCCTTTCTGTAGCAGAATGATAATATCTGCGTATTTGTGAAAAAACAGATTCAACATTTCCTGTTTTTTCTCCAACTTTTACCCAAGTTAAAAAATATGAATGAAATATTTCTGTTTTAGCAAAAGCAGAAGATAAAGAAACTCCTTTTTCAAGTTCTTTATACACCTCATAAATTGCATCTCTAAAATATAAATTTGACACACTTAAAGCTGATTCTTGCAATGATTCTGAAATGATTCTTCCAGCACCTACTAATAACTCCATTGCAAAAGTGAAATCGAGAGTTTGCTTAGAAACAATATGTTTTCCAATTATTGGAATATTTAATAAAATTTTATCTAACACAAATGCTATTTGTTCATTTTTTTTCTTTAAGTAACTCAAAAAAATAAATAGAATAATAAGAATTAAGACAAGAAAGAATAAAAAGATAAAAACAATCTTTAATTTTTCAATTTTATTAATTATTTCTAAAGAACTATCATTATCAAATTGTAATAAAATTTCTGTCATCTTTGGAATTACAAATGTAATAAGACCTATACAACAAAAAAATACAATAGAAAGAACTAAACAAGGATATGTCATTACATTTTTAAGTTTTGTTTTTATTTCCTCATTTTTATGTAAATATTCTGCTAATTGTTTGAAAACAACAGAAGGATTTCCTGTCTTCTCACTTAATCTTACCATTCCTCTGTACAATAAAGAAAAAGTTGTAGGAAACAAACTCATAGCATCGTAAAGATTTTTTCCATGCAAAATTTCCAAATACAATTCTTCTGCCAAAATTTTGACATCTTTACTTCCGCTTATTTCTTTGACCATAAGTAAAGCATCTTGCACAGGTAATTGTGAGTCCAATAAAGAAGAAAAAATATCGGTGAATTCAATAACAACTTTATTTGAAAATCTCTTCTTTAATATTTGTTTTTTTTCATTATTAACTAAATCATACTTTAACAAAAAATCAGTTGAATTGGAAAAAGAAGCAATCAAAAAATCTTCTGTTGCAGCTTCTCGAAGAACTTCTATTTTTTTACCTTGCGAATTACTTACGATACACTTATACAATGGCATCTTTTTCACCTATTTCTCGTTTTATTTCATCAAAAGTTGTAATTCCATTTACTGTTTTTTTGATTCCATCTTGTAACATTGATACCATACCTTGATTTTTTAAATAATCTTCAATTTCAGTAAAATTCTTTTTTTGAGAAATATACTCTTCTAATTTTGTAGAATGAAAATATTGTTCAGCAATAACTGTTCGCCCTAGATATCCTGTTCCAAAACATTTTTTACATCCGACAGGTTTCTTCATTACTTTTGGGCTTATAGAAAACTTATTACATAAATCAAGTATTTCTGTTGAGAAATCAATTTGTTGAGCACAATATGGACATAATCTTCTAACTAATCTTTGTGCTTCTACACAACGCAAAACACTACCTAGCAAATAAGGTTTTATCCCCATATCGAGTAAACGTGAAATAGCAGAAATACTATCATTTGTATGTAAAGTGGCTAAAATTAAGTGTCCGGTTAATGCAGCTCGGATAGCTAATTCAGCAGTCGCAGAATCACGAATTTCTCCAATCATAATAACATCAGGATCATGTCTTAAGACTCTACGCAACATACTTTCAAAAGTAAGTCCTATGTGCTCATTTATTTGAATTTGAGTTATTTCAGGTATTACTTGTTCAATTGGATCTTCTAAAGTTATTACTTCCAATTCATTTACTGGTAACAATTTCAATAATGAATGAAGTGTTGTTGTTTTTCCACTTCCAGTAGGACCTGTTACTAAAATTAATCCGTGAGGAAGTTTTATCGCATTAGTCAGAGTTTTCATACATTCGTCTGAAAAACCTAAATCATCTAAGGACATAATATCAGTATTAATATTAAATAAACGAAGAGATATTGCTTCGCCGTTTGGAACAGGAATTATTGATACACGTATATCAATAGGGCTATTTTCTATCGTAACAGACATTCTTCCGTCTTGTGGCAATCTCTGTTCCATAATATTCAGTTTTGACATTATTTTGATACGACTTGATAAAGCAGGGAAAACTTCTGCAGAAAGAGTTTTTACAGTTTTTAGTAAACCGTCAATTCTATAACGTATATGAACGTTTTGATTTTTAAGTTCTATATGAATATCAGAAGCTTTATAATGAAGTGCTTCTATTATTATTGCATTTATTATATTTACTACAGGCGCATCCTGTTCAATTGAATCCAATGTAAAATCTTGATTGTAAACAATTGTATTTATATCAGAAGAAGTTGCAAGTATATCGCTTATACTACCAATGAAAGATACAAGTTCAGTTCTCTGAACATTAAGAAAGGTTACGTTTTTAGGAAAATGAAATTTTTCAAGATTATTTTTTGTTTCCTCAGTTGTATTTTCTGTTATTCCTACCAAAACATTTGTTTCGTTATTTTCTAAAACAATAGCCTCATTCGCAGAAATAAACTCATTAGAGTATTGAACTTCGATATTAGAAACATTTTGAAAATCATTTAATGATTTATATTCTTTGAATTGTTCCATAACAGTCTTATTCTTCCAACACAAATGTAGAATAATATCTTTCAATATTTCTACTTTCTACAATGGATTCCCCTTCTTGAATATATGTATGAGGAACAATATATATAGCCATTTCAGACGTTTCCTCTATGATGTTTTTATCTTGAAACAATCCGCCTATAATTGGAATACTACCTAGAAGAGGAACTTTTTTTATATTTTCAGTTAATTCAGTTTGCAATAAACCACCAATTATTATTGGCTCACCAGATTTAGTTCTCACTTCAGTCGTTACAATCTTTTCAGAAGTAGGAGGAAGATTATTTGTACTATTTGTAACAGTTCCTTGCTTTGAAACTTCTGCATTTACTTTCATAGTAATCATTCCATCTCCTGATACCCAACCATTAATAGTTAATTGCAAACCAGAAGTAATTTCTTTTGTGCTTGTTTTCACAATAACACTAGAATTATCTTCTAGCACACCTTCATTATAACGATAAGTATTTGTATTCTGAAATTTAACATCGGTACCAGAAATACCATGAAGCGTTGTATCAGCTAAAACTTTTGCCCTACTTTCTCCTATTTCCTGACTTAAATTTACAGCAAATTGATAACCAAATTTTGATACAACATCAAAATTAATATTTAATAAATTTGAAATCATTCCTACGACAGCAAAGGAAGGGGATTGTTCTTCTGTAACAGGTTTTACTGACAAAGATTTGGAAAAATTCTCACTATTTCCTTTTTGATATTGAACAATTAATAATTCATATCGTATTTGAGGTTTGGGCACGTCTATTAATTTTAAGTTTTCTATGAATGTGTTATATTTTCCTTCTGCTCCCACATAAAAAACTAATGTATCATCACTTGAAACGATAAGATCCTCTTTTACTATAGTTGGTGGCAAATATTTTAACAAATCTTCGTTTTTAATATATTTTAATCTAACAGGAATACCTGTATTTGATTTGTCTAAAAGTTTTAAATGTTCTTTTATTTTTGTTGATATTTCTGGTGAAACCAATGCAATAAAAGAATTAGATTCAGGAATAATTGTAATAGAATCTTTAATTAACTCAGAAGGAATCAATTGTACTATATTTGCAACATCCCCATAATGAACATCAAAACGTTCATAAGACTTACCTAAAAGTGGCTTATCTATTTCTTCAAGAAATTTTTTTATAGGTTTTATTTCTTCACTAGTTCCTGTTAAATATATTGTATTAGTGTTTTTATCAACTTTAATTAAAGAAGCTGTATCATAGCCAATAGGAATAAGAGTTATTGCATGCTGAACTGAAATATTGTTAAGTTTTATTGTTTCTGTGTTATGCAATTTTTTAATTATTCCATTCTTTTGAGTTTCAAAAATATAATATATATCATCTTTTAAAACAAAATCTGCACTAGCCAAATTAAGTACTAATCTTAAAATTTGTTCAAAACTCTTATCCTTGTATGATAAATTTTCTAAAACAAGGCTTGTTTTCATAAGAATCAAATGTTCTTTATTTGCTTTTTCAAAAAGTTGAGTAACTAAATCTGTAAAAGCAACCCTAGGCGCATCAAGACTATATAGATTATCTTTTTCATTTATTAACACTTTTGAATATCTTTTTGAATTATTATTTGTAGTAGAAACTGATTTTTGTATGTAAAAATAATCATTCTCTTCAATCAATTCATATTCCCAATTTTTTCTAATCAACATTTCTAAAACGGTTGCTAAGTTTACATCAACAGCATGAATAGAAATATCACCACGAGGAAGGGCATCATAAACGATTGTCTTATTTAATTTTTTTGAAATCGTCTTAACTAATAATGTCAAATCAACATCTTCAGCATCGATTGTTAATAAATTATTGTCATTTTTTTGAACATTGATTTTTGATACATAGAAAATATTATTTTCTTTTGTATACCATAAATCATATGAAGAAAGAAAATTCTTTAGAGAAACTTCAAAATCTCCACCACTAAAGAAAAAAGATACATTACCTGATACAGTTTCATCTGGAATAATTGAACATTTACCTAAATCTGCTAAAACTAATAAAACATCAGTAATTTTTTGATTATTAAACTCCAATTGTGGTAATGTTTGAGAAAAAAGATTTTGAAGAAAAATAAAAGCTACAACAAATTTTATAAGCTTTCTTTTCATAATACACTCCATAAACTGACAATAATACTTCCACCTGCTAAAAATGGTCCAAAAGGTATTTTTTTGGTTTTATTCCAATTAAATATTTTTATTCCAAAACAAAAAAAGATAATTGCAATTATACAAGCAAGTATAATTGCAAATATCCATGCAGGTATTCCTAAAAAATATCCAAGAACAGCAGCATATTTTACGTCACCAAACCCCATTTTTTTTCCAGACATATAGTAAACTGTTAGAAAAAATACCCCTGCAGTAAGAAAACCTATTCCCCCAAAAACAATATATTCCCTATTGAACATGATATCAAAAATTAATAAACATGAAAAAAGAATAATTAAATAAATATCTGGAAGTATCATTTCCTTAATATCTTTTCTTACCAAGAAGAAAGATATTATACAAAACATTAAAAGTCTTATTACTAACATCTAGTTTAATTTATATTTTACAGTCACAGATTCATCTGGTAATCTATCTTTTGGAGAAATTACAGCTATATATCCATTTTTTCCTTCTAAATGTCCATGATAACTAGGACTATATAAATATTGAACATGGTTATCATTTATATAAAATGAATATCTATATTTATTTTCATATGATACACGCAACGTATTATTTACATTGTAGCCTTGATTTATACAATCTAGTTTTTTCCATCTTTGAAAATATTTAAACTCTGTACCTTTTAATTCTCCTAAGGCATATTCACCATTTACATTAATCAAGAAAATTAGCATACTTTTTATATAATTTGATTCTGTAACACCAAAAACAATTCCATAACCAGCCTCCGATGTTCCAGCAAGTTTACTTACAGTAACTTCAAAATCTTGTTCAGAAACACTTGGAACATCATCTAAAATAGTCCATATAGTACTTCCTTGAGATGTCCAATACGATTCGTCAATTACATTTAAAATAACACTGTCGTCTTCTGATTCTTCAAAAAGATAATCTTCTTCAGAATACTTTCCAGAAAAAATATCTTCTATATCTTCATCTTGGCTATTATTATTTGATCCATCTTGTTTATTATCATCTTTTGGACCATGTATATTATACGAACAAGAAAATAGCAGAAAACTTAGAAAAAACACATAAAAACACTTAAGATTTATTATTTTCATTTTAATCTCCATCTCTGAAAATAATTTTACCTTACAATTGATGAATTCTCAACTTTTTTATTTTTCCAAAAATGAAATTTATATTTTTTTTCAATTCAGGTAAATTGCGATTTACCACATTATAACGCTGTTTTTTTAAAGACCGTCAGACGCTATATATGGGGTGGAGATATCAAATCATCTTCCATCTCATATCTATTTGTATTATTGGGATTAGTTTTGTGTTTAGTAATATAAAAATTACTCAAAAACAATTTCATACCAATTCTTATTAGTTATTTGAATATTATTACTTAAAACCCAACCTGTCTCCCATTCATCTTCTATTTTAGTAAAAACTTTGAAATATTTACCGTTAAAAGACTTAAATAGAATTAAAACAGGTACATTGCTATTCATTTGTATATTAGAAGAATTATTTTTCTTCTCATTTGTTTTTAATAGACATGTATTTGGATACTTAACTATTCCGGTATTTTGAAAATAAATACATGCATCATCAGATTCTGCATTAAATATAGTTCCATGATCTTCAATCAGTCGTATTGCAATATTAGTTGAACCTGCATCACTGTCAAATTCTACATCATTTTGAAACATCAATCCCCAATCATCTGAATTTATAGTATTATATTTATAGCCTCCACTTCTTAAAGAAACAAATGTCGTATCTGAAAGCATCAATGGATTTTTTTGAAAATAATTAAAACTTGCATAAGTTTTGCCATCAAATGAATCTAAGACATATTGCGAAACAGAAACTGAAAATACCCCATATTCAGAATAATCTTCTTTAACTTCTTTATTTTCAAAAAAAGAAAAATTATTTTCGTTTATATTTTTTATGGATGTAAATTTTCCATCTTGTGCACCAAAGGGATAAATTGATTTATCTGATTGCATACAAGCATATTCCCATTCAGCATTAGTTGGAAATCTATAAGTTTTACCATCACGAGTTGATAACCAATCTACAAAAACAAGAGCCTCATAATAAGTAGCAAAAGTAAAAATCTTATCTGATTCTTTATTCCTTTTCCAGAAATCCTTCCAATATTCATATTCTTTTAAGGATTTTAATTCCATGTTTGTTTCTTTCAAAAACTCATTAAATATTTTATCTGTTATAAGATTTTCTGATATATAGAAGTTATCAAGTTTAATTTTAGTTTCAGGATAATAAAAATCTTTTTCTTTTGGTTCTACACTGGTTAAATAATCATTGTAATAGAAATATTTATTGGAACCTATTATAAAATGTTCCGTCGAATCAATTTTAATAAATTCAGTATTTTCACAAGAACAGACAGAAACAGTTATAAAAAATAAAAAACAAAGTAGAAATCTTTTATTCATTTTACTTACCTATATCAATTTCAAGAATAATAAATCTATCAAAAGTATCTGCAGAAGATCGTGTATAATCTTTTTTAGGATTGCCATTTTTATCAGCTAAAACATCAGAGCCATTGAAAGTACCATCTGCATTGACATTGTTAATGTTTATCCAATGTTCTCCCTCTGGACCGCTTGTTTTCATATGTGCAAATACTAATGTTAATTTGTCAGATTTATGAGCTTTGGTAACAAGGGAAGACTTTTTTGTATCAGTTAATTTTACAGAAGAGTTTGTATCTTTTCGTATATAACTGGCCAACATTTCAAAATTTGCTCCCGCTTCACTAGTCATATTACTATTTGTAAAATCAGGATTTAGACCTATTATTTCATAACCATCTGTTATGAGTCCATAATAATTTTCAAAAGCATTAAGTCCATTAGCTATTGCAGTTACTGCACAACCAATTTCGCTAATAGTACGTTCTGTCTGGGCAAATTTATGATTCCCCCAGCGAGAATCATTTTGATAATACTTATCTGGTTTATACATATTTGTATTTAGTATCCAGTTACCCGTAGGGTCTATATAGCGTACCGGGTTATTTCCTGCGTAGTGGTATAAATGAAAATTTACCTGAGCAAAATACCCAAATACACCCTTTTTGCAACAAAATCACCCGATTTTATTGCAAATTCTTCTCAAAAACTTGAAAAATCCTCCTTTTTCTACTTCATTTTACACCGTTTTTATCAAATTTTACACTTTTTTCTTCCCAAAAATATAACAACTTCTGACTTGCTCAGAAAATTGCGATTTAGCGAAATTCGCTCCTCTGAAAATTTCTACTAAATCCCCCACTTCCTACAAATTCGTATTTGTGGGAGTAGAATCTAGAGTTTTCTTTTAAATTGAAAACACTAGATTCAAAATAGTTATAAATTAATAAAAAACTTTTATTAGTAGTTTTTATAAATTCCTGTTAAACAAATCAATCAAAGCTGCATAATTACCATCAATAGAACCTTCATAATTAGCATAATAATAAGTTTTATTATTAATTTTCTTAATTACATATATAGTAATTCCATCAAAAATCGGAAGATTAGATTCATTAAATATCATCAATTCTTTTGGTTTACTCTTAAGAATTTTTAAGGCTTTTGAATCATGAATCTTTTCTTGCCTTTCTTGATTTTCTGTCCAATTATAACAATAAACCTCATTCTTGCAATCATATAGAGCAGCTACTTCACATAACCCATTATCAATGGAACTCTTAATTAATACAGAACAATATTTCGATTCCTTTATTAATTGATTCAGTTTTTGCTCAACAGATTGAAAAAAATCTTCTGAAACATAGAATGGATCACAATGATTTGTTTTTGGAAAACTAAGTTGTTTATAATAAAAATCTTGAATTTTTTTAAAAGAAAACTGTATATTGTTTTCAATATTGCAACTTGTTATAAGCATTATAATTGTTGATATCATAAAAATACTATTCTTCTTCATAATTTTTTATTTATCCTCCAATGAATCTTTAGGTTTATAAAAATAATTACTTCTTGGAGTTAAATTATGTTCTTTTCTAATTAAATTTTCCCACTTAATCGAATTCTTTTCACTATTAGGTGTAGTTCCTGGGATTTCAACATACTCCTCGTATGTTTGAGTTCCATTATTAATTGCTTCACTATGTCCCATTTCGTGTGCTAAACCGACAAATGGCGGCCTATATTTTGAGCCCCCATCATCATACCCTCCATTCCAATTATCAGGGTTGAAATTTATTAATGAATTCATTGGGCCATCTGAAACATTTCCATAGTATTTACCGTCTTTAAGACTTAAATCTGAAGTATATCCTACACAAGAATTTCCTTTTTTAGAAATACTATTTCCAATTGAAATAGTATTAATTTGAGAACTTTCTATTAAAGAAGATAATAATTCAGCACCTTTTGGATTAACACTTTTTGAATATGATGATAAAGTTACTGCACCTGTATCAAAATTTATTATTGCACCATAACATAATTTTGAAAGCTCTTTTTGAACAGCTGCCATATAGGCTTTTGTTCCACTTACATATAATTTCTTTCCATCAGGGTCCACATAGAGTATCGGGTTATTTCCTGCGTAGTGGTATAAATGAAAATTTACCTGAGCAAAATACCAAAATACACCCTTTTTGCAACAAAATCACCCGATTTTATTGCAATTTCTTCTTAAAAACTTGCAAAATCCTCCTTCTTCTACTTCAT
>SUWN01000003.1 GCA_015061465.1 Treponema bryantii
TGTTAGTTGATACTTCGTTCCAAGATTGTAATATCAAAAAAGTTTTATTTTATGATGCAAAAAGACAAAATGTATCTTTTAAATATGCAAACACAAGAGAAGCCGTTTTCTCTCAAAAAGGAAGCGCATTGGCTTTGGGCGAAGACCCAGATCAAGATTTGAACAATTCTACTACTGACGGAGTTGTATTATGAAAGTATATTTCCATTTGAACGTTGCAGGATTTTCAAACTGCTATTTAGTTGTAAACGAAGAAACAAAAGAAGCAATTGTTGTAGATCCGGGCGAAATCACAGAAGAATTGATTTCTCAAATAGAAGAAAATTTTTTGACACTAAGCGGAATTTTAGTTACTCACAACCACGGAAGTCACGTAGATGGAATTAAAACTTTAAGAAAAATCTACTCACCAGAAATTTTCGCAGCAGATTGGGAAGTTGCAAAAAATCAAACTACAGTTATCAATGGCGATGGAAAAATCAAAGTTGCACACTTAAATGTTCATTACATGGCAATTCCAGGTCACACATCTGATTCTGTAGTTTATAAAATAGAAAATCTTTTATTCACAGGCGACGTTTTATTTGCAGGCTCCCTCGGAAGCACAAACTCAAGTTATTCCAAATTCATCTTGCAATCAAACATAAACCAAAAGATTTATTCACAGCAAGATGGATTGGTTTTAATGCCGGGCCACGGACCTCCAATCACGCTAGAAGCCGCAAAAATGTATTGCTCGACGTTTAAGTAAGAGAAGATGAAAGAGAAGAATGTAGAACACTTTATTAAAGCGTGAATTACAAAACTTCTCTTACATGCATCAACATCTATTAGACTAAGTTTAAACTTTATTTATCATTATTTATCTAAACAAACAACACGAAATCCAATCTGATTTGAGGTAAAATTAATAAGTGATTTTTTTACCTTTTTTGTCATACAAGCAGTTTCTTTAGATTTAAATGAACCACCCAAAGTGGGAACAAATTCTGACATATCTTCTGTAAAAACTTCCCTATTCATAGGCCAATCCCAACACCATTCACTTACATTTCCAGTCATATCATACAAACCATATTCATTTGGTTTTTTTAACGCAACTTGGTGAACTTTACTTTCACTATTTTCTGAATACCAAGCTACATCGTCAATGTTATTACTACCTGAATATAAATTTGTCTCGCCACCATTAGCTGCATATTGCCATTCTTCTACAGTTGGCAAACGATAGCCATTTGCGTTCTTTTTTACCATAATCATTCCTGTTAAATACTCAGCTTTATGTATAGAAAATTTCCAGGTTTCTACATTTGTAGAACCATTAAAACTGTAAACTGGTTTTAAGCCACTAAGCTCACTCAACTTATTACAAAAAACTATAGCTTCATAAAAGCCAACAGCACATACAGGACGACTATCTTTATCTTCACCAATCATTGTTGCTTCACTCATAAATGTAGGTAATTCCCCCATAACACGCCTATATAAATTTTCTGAAACCTCTGTTTCAAGCATTTTTATGTTCTTCCCGGGAATAGATTTCATTTTTAAAGCATTTCCTTGTCCAAACACATTCATAACTAATGTAAAAAATCCTAAAACAAAAATTAATTTTTTTTTCATATAAACATCCTCAAAAACTTATTATTAATATCCAAAAACAAATCCTATAGAAGGACATATCTTCCAACTATCAACTAAAAAATCTAAGGCGCTAATTTCTTCAGGTTTTGATCTTCTGTACAACGCATCGACATTTAAATACAATCTAGAATTACCAATGAATTTAAATGCCATAGTTCCACTTGCGCCAATATTATATATTGAACTTTCATTTGCACATTCAAAACCTATTGTAAAATAATATCCAATCAAAAAATAATAATTGTGAACTGGAGTTCGTCCAAGCGAGCATGATAAAGAAATAATATCTAAATCTTCATTAACTAAGTCCCAATTCAAATTAGCTTTAAAAGACCATTTTTCTATTGATGATAGAGTTCCTATTGAAAATCCAAAAGGAATTGATGAGTTCTCTAAATATTCAGAATTAGGAAAATAAGTAAATGGAAGATTAAATCCTAATGTATAACATGAGACTGAATCATTTTGTTTTTTATTGTCTGCAATTTTTCGTTTTACTTCATCAATTTCTTCATTTTTTTGAACTACATTATCTGTTCCTTCCTGTATAATATCTAAACTATCCAAACTACCATCATCATCATTTAAAATCTCTAAAAGTTGATTTTGAGCATCTTCCATAGAATTTTCTATATCATTAGAACCAGTTTCTACTTCTTCAGAGCCAATTTCTTCTTCTGAAATCTGTAAAAGTTGTTTCTGTGTATCTTCCATTGCTTGTTCTATACTAAAAATATCAAAAGCATCTTCGGCAGTCACAAGACAAATTGAAGACATTATAAATAAGATTAAAATAAATAAGATTTTCTTCATTGGTTATAATCCTCATTAATTTATTTATTGAAAGTATATCTATAAACAAAATATGGTACCAAAATTTTGGTACCATATTTTGTTTTATTCAATTATTGATCTAACGATTCGAAACCCTCTATCAATATCTTGACTATTACAATCTACTAGCTTTTTACTATATAATATATTTTTGTATTTAGATGCTGAACTTCTAAAACTCTCCCCATCAACAGTTGTTCTTAATGGATCCTTTTCAATAAACATATAACTAGCAATAAGTCCATCTTCAACTTGTTTATCTAGTTCCTTTTTTTTCTCTTTATTTTCCAAAACAATAGACTTATCAAAATTTGTTCTGAAAGTCCATTCTTCAACATTTCCTAACATATCATATAATCCAAAATCATTTGGTTTCTTTTGAGCAATTTCATGTGTACTCTTTTCACTATTATCTTTATACCAAGCGATATCTTCTATGCTGTCACTTTCTGGATATAAATTTTTTTTACCCTTTGCAGCATATAACCATTCAATTTGCATAGGTAATCTATATCCGTTTGAGTATTTATTTTGACTTATTTTTCCACTTATTATTTTTCCAGTATGAGGTATATAATCCCATTCTTCTACATCGAGTTTTCCATCCACAGAATATACAGGAACCAAACCTTTTATTACACTAAGCTTATTGCAAAAATAAATGGCATCATAAAAAGAAACTCCAACTACAGGATGATTATCATGTATTCCAGATTCTTGATAATAATATTTTTTCTCATTTTTCGTTTTTATACCAAAACTACCAAGCATGTTTTTAGCCAAATTCTTATTAGCCTTTTCAAAATTCTCAGGTTTTTCTTCCATTACAGCTTCATACAAACTTAATGTTACTTCATGCTCAAGCATTTCAATCTTATTAACCTTTGTTACATCAGCAATTGGTGTTGTTTCTATTTGAACCATTCTTAACACAAATTCTTCTGCAAACAGATTCATTACTAAAATCGAAGTATAAAAAAACAATACAAATTTTTTTTTCATTTTTATCTCCTAATTTTTATTTCTTTATTTTATTGTTCGAACAAATCTAAACCCAATCACTTCAGATTGCATACTACAATTCCACATAGATTTTGTTTCTAAATTACAATATTCCAATTTAGTTGTGTAAGCCCCTCCCATAGGACGCCCAATATCCACACCTTCTGAGGCTGTTCCTACAGAATTTCCTCCAAGTGCTGTAGTTAACAATTTTAATGCAGCTTTTCCTGCAACTTTTCCTGCTGCTTTTTTTAAAGTTGTAGATTCAAAGCACCATTCTTCAACATTCCCAAACATATCATATAATCCATAAGCATTTGCTTTTTTTCCGCCTACAGGATGATGTGTATTGAAACTATTTTCTTTACACCAAATAAAATCACACAAATCTTCACTATTTAGGTTCATTTGATTTTCTCCACCTTTAGCTGCATACGACCACTCTTCAATATTTGGTAAACGATATCCATTCTTAGTTGAATCTTGTTTTATTGATCCTTTTATTCCAAAAGATTCATGTGGAGTGTAATCCCATTTTCTAAAATCAGATTCACCATTTACAGAATATACGGGTTCTAATCCATTTAATATGCTCAATTTATTGCAAAAGTATATTGCATCATAAGCACTTACAGCTATTACGGGATATTCGTAAAATTCATCTTCATCTTGAACATATTCTTTTTTGACAGTTTCTTCTTTTTCACCATTTTCATTAGTATAAACAGTTCTTTCTGTTAAAACAGGTCTTTCTCCCATAACTTGTTCATACATTGATAACGTTACTTCATGTTCAAGCATTTCAAAATTTGCATTTGGAATTTTTACCATTTTAAAAGTGACATTTTGTGCAAACAAATTTAATGAAAAACACATCATACACACAAAGCAAATAAATAATTTCTTCATAATAATACTCCTTAAAAAATCAAAAATAAATTTTTAATAAAAAAAGTTTTATATTTTTCTTATTTTTCCCCCAAATCAATTAAAATTCTTCGCTTGCAATAGCAGCGTCAATTTCTTCCCACGTAACTCCATATTCCGCCATCTTATCTAATAAGCCAGCAGTTTGAAATTTACGAACTAAGTTATCACGTCGGAAAGAAACAGTTTCGTTTTTTATAAATCTTTCTGTAAGAAGTCTTGAACCATCCTTTTGATTCCAAACAAACTTAAATTTTTCTTTTCCTGCTGAATCTAAATTATGCATCCATGCATCTCTATAATTTATAGAGATGGTTCCTTCATCAGATTTAATATCGTATGTACCTGTAACATAAGAACTATTCTGATAGTCATAGCACTCACCCCAATGAATTCCAGCAATTACTCTTGAATTTGCAGCAACATCACATTTTTTATAACTAACAAATACAAATCTATGATCTGTTGAAAATACTCTAAAAATATATTGTGTATATCCATCAAAATCATCTCTGTATTTCACAACTTTCCATGCGTTATTTATTGATGGTGTAGTAATTGGCTTTTGTTGTGTATAATTTGCTTTATTAGTTGTTGTTTTTACAGAACTACTTACTGCTCCCACAGGACCTTGTGGCTGATCTGTCAAATAATCATCTTTTTTAATCGTAGCACGAGAGATCGCACACACTTCACCTGTTTCTACATCAACAACACGTGCATTAACAGTAATCTCTTCTCCTAAATCTTTTAAAGTACCGTAACAAACAAAATCAACACCTGCTATCATACCAATTGATTTTGCAGTTGCTTCATTTACAAGTCCACTTGCTTGAAATTTTTGTTCTTTCAAAATTGTTTCAAGATTTGCTCGTTCAATAATTTTAATTTTACCTGTATTAAATAAAGCTTCGGTCAATGCATCTGTGACGTAATTGTCAACCAATGTATTTTTATAATCTGTTGTAAAAGCTGTAATTGCAAAACTTGGTTTTACTTTATAATAATTTTCTGGAATCAAATTATTTGCTAAAGGCACTAGTGATTCTGCTATTGTTTTCTGTTGTTTTTTTGCTAATTTTTGTCCAACATAGGAAATCTTTTTATATACATCCCAATCGTACATTATGGTAGAAATATTTCCTGCAGAATTAGATATCATAATGGATAAATAAGAAACTGTACCACCATCTTCTATTTTTGCATCCATGTATTGTTTACCAACCAAAAAGATTCCTTGTTGAGAAAAACTACCGTATCTACTCTCAAGTTTCTGAGGCGTAAAATCAGTTGAATTTAACATTTCTGTCACTGCAAACAATTTATTTTGAAAAAAATGAAATTGTAAAGCTTTAACATTTTTATCCTTAGAATCAACTTTATATCCATCTACAGTTACATTATATAATTTTGACAAATATTCTTTATCAGAATTTGCTGTTAATTTAGTTAGACCATATCCAGCCTTTTTTGCATCTTCTACAGATGAGCCCCAAGATAATTCTTTATATCCATTATTTGAATTAATTGGAGCTGCAAAAAATAAATTAACAAAGCAAAACTGCACCAATAAAATACTAATAATTTTTTTCATAGTACCCTCTTAAATTTTTAAAAACACTCATCTAAAAAAGATGCTTTTATTTCATTTACTAATGCTAAATTAGTTCGCCTAACAACAGTTTCTTTATCGAATCCTGCAACTTTAGGCAATTTTTTTGAATAAGAAAGTTTCTCTTCACCTTTTTCTATTATCCTTATAGAAATTTCAGGATATGTTTCAAAAGTAGTTGGAGTTTCTGTTATTAATGATTTTACATCCACCAAAGTAATACAATTACTTTTTAAAGATTTTCCAATAACAAAACCTATTTTTTCAAACTGATTAGAAAGTTCTGCAATTATTCCAGCTTTTTCTAATAATTCTATATCTCCTGCACCTTCTATTTTCATTAAAACTGACGAGCAAATTTCTCTGAGTTTTACAAAAGATTCATTTGCTAAGAAATCAACATCTTCGTAAATCTTGGCAGAATCACTCTTCATAGACCTTGCAAAATCATATACTTCATAGAATTCTACAAGTATATTCTGAGCATTTTTTATTCCAATAATTTTATCTATTAAGGATTCCTTATTTAAGGCTGCAGAATACGCTGAAGAAAAATTATTTTTTGCATTATCCAATTTTGGTTTTACAAAATTAAATGCTTGATTTCTGTTTATAAATGCTACACAAACAAACTGTCCTAAATCAGAATAAAAATATGGATTTGTATATTCTATTTTGAACAAATCGTTTTCTGTAAATACAGAAACATCCTTCTGTAATTCTCTTGTTTCAGAAAATGAATTATTATTTTCTTGATATAAATAATGAGAAGATGTAGAAGATACCACTGTTGCTTTTATATATTCAGAAATATTCGCACTTGCATTTTCTTTACTTTCTTGGGCAGAATTTCCATATGCAAGTTGAGACACAAATTGATTTTCTGGAAAAAGTTCTAATCTTCCTTGATCTGAAATCCATTTTGGCGCTTTTTCAACAACACTTTTCTCCGCGTCTTGGTCTACCTTGTTAGAAGCACAAGAAAGACCAAGCAAACATGACACCAAAATGAATAGAAGTTTTAATCTTTTCATTTTGAAATCTCTCTTTATGTTAGAAAATAATATTACAAGCTGTTTCTAATACATCAAGCCATTCAATATCACTTGACTGTGGAGCGGGAGCCGCAGCCGTCTTTGAAGAAGTTTCTATTGCATCCAATTTTGCATTAATTTCATTCAAAGTATCAGATTCTGTTCTTTCAACTTCTGTAGTTGTATCTTCATACAAGCTTGTAATTGTAGCAGCCATTTTCTTTTGAGCATCTGAATCTGGAATACTAGGCAAAACTGATTTCATAAAACTTTTTAATGTTTCAAGCCAATTTTCTTTTGTAATTTTATATACAGAATAACAAATAAACTCTCTTGATTTTAATTCAGTTTCTGGGTCAAAAGTTTCAATTTCTTGCCAGAATTGAGTCACAAGTTCATGTCCACTTAAATCAACTTTAGCAAGAGTTGCAGCATTTGCAGTTGATTCAGTTAAACCTTCATCATTTAAAGTTGAAGCAGCTTCAGATACAACCTTTGTTCTAAGTTCTTCTGCACGCATTGCATTATAATTAACTCTAGAAGCAGCTTTTGCTAAATCACGTGTTTTTCCAGAAGCAATACTATATTTTATTACATACGATTTATCAATTCCAAAATCTGTTTTAAAAACTTCAGAATTACCTAAAACTAATTTTTTTAACCACTCAGGTTTTGCAGGACCATCCAAACTTCTGTCTGCCCAATCTACAACTTCAGATGCCTTTCCATTTGTTTTCATTCCCTCTATTTTTGTAGAAGCACAACCAACAAAGGATAATATTACACATACCAATAAAATTGTAAAAAAAGTGTTTTTTTTCATTAAAAACCTCCAATTGCAGAATCAATCTGCTTAAATAAATATAGTATATACTATATCACACTATTTTTATTTGCGCTAGAAAAATTTTTAATCAAAACTATTGTTATGAATGAAGAAGATATCACTTCTATTGAGAACGAAGTCTTAAAGCGTCTCAAAACTTTTAGAGAAGAACGAAATATTTCACAATTAGAATTATCCTTACAATCTGGAGTTTCCCAAAATATGATTACCTACATTGAAACAGGAAAACGAACTCCGACTTTACGAACATTGATTAAATTATGTGAAGCACTTAAAATATCACCTGCAAAACTTTTTGAAGAAGATAATAAAGAAAAAGAGAAAGCAAAAGAATCAATTATTGAATTAGTAAAAAAATATATGTAATCTCTAAAATAACTATCTTCCAATTAACGCAATATTTCCGCAGACGATGCCGTATTTATCAAAAACAAAGTCGTTGAGCATAATTGCGGCGTCTTCAAATGCGATTGCGTTGTTATTTCTGATGTATGCACTCAATTCTGGAGTTGCTTCTCTTACAGAAAGTCGATTTGCCAAATGAACAAAATAAGAAGCAACGTTGCTCAAAGGTTGTTGCATAATATACGCCATAAATTCATTTTGCATAAGATACAAATCATCTTGGCTATAACTTAAACCTGGTTGAGAATTAAAATAATCTGACAAAAATTGTAAAGATTTTGGCTCCATTGTAAAATAAACTGCGGCAACATAATTACGGAATTCTTCGTCAGCAAAAAACAATGTGTGCCATCCTTCGTGAGCCAAAAATGTTGTTCTAAGCCACGCGGCAGATTCCTGACTCAACGAAACAATTCCGCCCTGCCCTGCTTTTACTTTTTGCCCGTCAGGAAGCAAGATTCCGTTGTATAACAAAATCAATTTTAAATCTTCTTCCTCTTTATTCAACGTAAAGTTCAAATCGTAAGCTTTATTAAAAAAGTTTGCTAAAGATTCTGGACTATAATCGTGAGCGTTGTATCCGTGTTTGCCTTCCAACTGATGATTTGTAAGAAGAGTTCCTCTGTAGCCCGCTTTTTCTACAAAATACGCTAGTCTTGTAAAAAATCTATCTTGCACGCCATAATCTTTTGTGTCAAAAAATAAAATATTTGGAAATCTATCCCACTGAAAAACTTCATAATCAGGATGACGCCAATTATCTTTTTTATATTTTAAAATTAATCCAGGTTCAATTTTTATAGGATTCAAAACAACATCCTTACCAAAATCAGGAAGTTCTGGAGACGGAATTGCTTTTAGTAAAAATCGAGTGATACATTGTGGATTTTTAGAAATTTCAACTTTTGTAAAAGGAGTTTTTAGCGCAGATGAAGGAATTGTTAATTCATCAGCATTTTTTACATTTTTTACACTGAGTTTTTCGCTTTCAAAAACAATTTGCGAAGTTACAATTTGTTCCAAAGTTGATTGAAATTCTTCTTGCGAACTTAAACCAACAACAAATTGTGGCATTAATTGATTTTTAGAATTTTCTACAGAAAAAACAAAAGGAGCGCCTGAAAAATCTACACTTTGGCAAGAAAAATCAATAATTCCACCATTTGAAGCAAACGCCCACAAAGGAACTTCTGCCGATTTATCAAACCCAATCACACTTGGCAAAGTTGCAGCTGCCAAAATTTGACATTCTAAAGAAGAATAAACAAAAAATCCTACAGGAAGTTCTGCTTTCATTCTTTCTTCAATTTTTGGTAACTTTGGAATTGCAAATGAAATATCAAAAGTTTGTTTTCCACTTTGAATTGCATCATAAAGATTGCATTTTACTAATTTACGTTCTGAATCAACATATTCTTTCTTTTTAGATTCCAAATCGCTTTGATACAAAAATCCAACGTAGAGCGGAAAATCATTTTGAGAAAGAAGCATTTCAACTTGTTTTTTACTTGGACGAACATTCAATCGAACAACAACAGACGCGTTTTGATTTTCTTGATAAATTTTTAAAATTTGGTCTTTTTGTTCATCAGAAAATTTATAATTTGCATAGCCGCTTTTTTTTATTTTTCCGTTATGAGCCGCCCCGTTTAATGCGATTAATTTTTCAGTAGGATTTGGTTGTGCATATTCTAAATTTATTGAAGCGACTTTTCTTCCTGAAGCAATCAAACAAACAAGAACCACATCTACAAGAATAAAAACAAATAGCGAAATTAATAAAATCTTTTGAACTTTTGTCAATTTTTTACAAAAATCTTTTATCTTGTTTATAAAATTCATTCAAATACCTCTGACAGTATATTATTTTATCAAAAATCAATATAATTACAATATGAAAGTAATCATTCCGCACCAAACTGAAGAATTAAAAATCATTCACGCTCAAAAACTCATTATTCAAAATTTGAATGTTTCTTCTCCGTTTTTGTACGCGCGTTCTCCATTGTGGATTGATTCATTTTTTGACGATGAATTGCCTTTAAAATCACAAATTAAACTTATAACAAAAATAACAATAAATCCGCCCAAAATTACACAAAATCTTAAAAAAAACGAAAATCTTATTTATTGCGATGTTCAAATTCAGTTAAAAGATTCTGTTATCAATTCCAAACTTGAATTATGCAATTTGCTCCAAAATATAACAAATGATGATTTTTCTTCTATTAATAAGCAATTTTTGCAAGTCGATTTTTCAGATTTTCCATCCCACTTAAAAATTTTCAGACTTGGTGAACTTCAACATTTACAAAAAAATTCAATTGCAATTAGCGACTTTTGTTGGTGTAAACTACGTTGATGTTATGTTTTTTTTTCTATATACTATAAGTTATGGTTAAAATTAAGAAATCATTTATTGTGATTATCAGCCTTTTTGTTTTGTTTTCAGTTCTTTTAGGAATGGGAATTGGCTGGTGTCTTTCAGAAACAAAGAATATTATTAATTCAGAATATATTACAGAATTCAATACAGCGTTACCTACAAAACTTTTAGATATTAATGGTGAATTAATCACGGAATTTGCTTCGGACGAAAAACGTGAAATCATCTCTTACCAAAAATTGCCACAACATCTAATCGACGCGCTCATCACCCGTGAAGACAGAATTTTCTTTTCTCACAACGGATTTAGTTTTAAAGCTGTGATGCGCGCAATCGTTGGTAAGCTTACAGGAAAATCCCTCGGTGGTGGTTCAACTTTAACACAACAAATTGCCGGAACTCTCTACTGCGACAGAACAGAAATGTCTATCAAACGTAAAATCAAAGAATTGTGGTGGGCAATTCAAATGGAACGTCGCTATTCTAAAAATGAAATTCTTGAATTATATTTGAACAAGATTTATTTTGGTGGCGGAACTTACGGTGTAAACGCTGCTTCAAAATATTATTTTGGTCACGATGCAACTCATATTTCGCCAGCAGAATCTGCAATCCTTGTAATTCAACTTTCAAACCCAGCTTACTACAATCCGTTTGACCACACAAATAGAGCGATGGACAGACAGAAGAACGTTTTAACAGCAATGATTGATTCAGGATTTATCACAAAAGAAGAAGCCGATACTTCATTTGATGATTTCTGGGCAAATTTTGACTACACAAGAACAAGTTCATCTGCATATATGTTGCGTGAAGATAAAGCACCTTGGTTTAGTGAATATGTGCGACGTGAATTAGGAAATATGATTTATGGTTCGGACGATATTTACACAAGTGGATTTACAGTAAATACAACTCTTAATCTTGAACATCAACAATATGCTCAAGAAATTATGACAAAATATATTGAACAGGCAAACACAAAATATCAAAAAGAACAATCAAACCGCCAGAATGACGCATTTAGTAAATACGTTCCTCTTACAGAAATGCTTGCTCTTATGTTCAATATTCCGGGGTTAAAAGTAAGCGAACAACGTTCAGAATTTATTGCAAATCAGACTTTCACAAACGAAATAAATCCTGTTTTGGATATTGTTTCTTTGATGTGTGGAATTGATTCATTAAAAATTGGTGTTGTAAATAAAGCAACTGCCGATTCCAAAAAAGCAGATAAACGAACAACAATCGAAGGAACAATGATTGCACTTGAAAACGACACTGGTTACATCGATGTTCTTGTTGGTGGTAGCAAGTTTGACAAAGAAAATGAATTTATCCGTGCGGTTCAAGCTAGGGTTCAGCCAGGTTCTACATTCAAACCTCTTTATTATTCAGCTGCAATCGATTCTAAAAAATTTACACCAACTTCTCAAATTTCGGACACACCAGTTGTATTCAAAACAGCTGATGGAAAACCATATATTCCAACAAACTATTTGGGAGAATGGATGGGAAGCGTTTCTTTGTATTATGCCCTCACTCGCTCTATGAACGTTCCTTCCTTAAATATTCTTGACGGAATTGGTTTTGACGCTGCAATTAATAGAGCCGTTGCTTTGTTAGGTATTCCAAGTGAAGAATTAGATTCACGTGGATTTGTTCCTGGTTATCCAATTGGTTTAGGTGTTTGTTCAGTTCGTCCAATAGAAATGGCACGTGCTTATGCGGTTTTTGCTAACGGTGGAAAAGAAGTAACTCCTATTGCAATCAGAACAGTAGAAGACAAAAACGGAAATATCAAATTTAATCCAGAATTAGAAATTAGACAAAAACAACAAGCAAAAGGTGAAAAGATTCAAGTTATTTCTCCTCAAAATGCTTTTGTTATGACAAAACTTTTGGAACAAACTGTAAATGGAGGCGGAACTCTTTGGCGCCAAAAATGGAAGTTTGAATACAAAAACGATGAAGGCAAAAAATACGTAATGCCAGCGGCAGGAAAAACAGGTACAACACAAAACTGGGCTGATGCTTGGACTTGTGGTTTTACTCCATATTACACAGCAGCTTTGTGGTTTGGATTTGACAACGGCGGTCAATCTTTGGGTGTAAATTTAACAGGTGCAACACTTGCCGGTCACGCTTGGGGTGATTACTTTAGAAAAATACACGAAAATTTAATTCCAAAACCTTTCCCACAACCTTTGACTGGTGTAATTGAAGCGACAGTTTGTTCTACAAGTGGAATGATTCTTACAGATGCGTGTGGTGATCATAAAACAACACAATGGTTCATAGAAGGAACACAACCAACAGAACTTTGTCCAACTCATTCAAATCAAACAGGTTCGATTATTGGAATTGCCCGTTTGGAAAAAGAAATGATAAAATCAGGATTGCGTTCTACATTTGAATATGACACTACTCCGCTTACTTTAAATTTTGACTTTTTACAAGCTGGTTATATATTTGAAGAAGAAGAAAAAACTGATTTGGAAAGTATAGAAGAAGAACCTCAAACTTCTTTTGTAGACAACACAAAAGATTACGATTACAACTATTTAATGGAATAGAGGAAGAATGTTAGTACCAATTAAAGATATAAAAATCAAACGCAGAGTAAGAAAAGATTTAGGCAACCTCGATGATTTAAAAGACAGTTTAAGATTGTACGGCTTGATGAATCCAATTACTTTGAACAGCAAATATGAATTGATTGCTGGAGAAAGACGACTTCAAGCCGCAATTGCAATTGGTTGGACAAACATAAACGCAAATATAATCGACAATTTAAGTGAAGTTGAACAATTAGAAATGGAACTTGAAGAAAACAATCAACGTAAAGAATTCACTGACCAAGAATTGTTAGAAGGTTACAAACGTTTAGAACGCTTAAGAAATCCATCTTTCTTTTACAAAATCTTTTTATTCTTCAAACGTCTTTGGGAAAAAATCAAAGAATTTTTTGAATCAAGAAGAAAGAAATAATCCTAGGATTAAATTAAACAATTAAAAACAAAGAATTAATAAAAACAATTTAATATTGCTCCCGCATACGTAGGCTGGTTCAAAACCGCTCGATAACTCGCTACACGCTGCTTGTGGTATAGAAACTATAGAACTAGCCACGCAGTGGCTGCCATAAGCAGAGTGTTTTTGACCAACCTCCGTTTGCTCGCGCAAAATCTATTTTTTTAATAAACTATTTATAAATGTTCAATTTATCTAAACAGGCGGAATTATCTAAAAAACGAACGTTGGTATATGTAAAATTCATTTAAAAATTTCGGGCAAATTCGATAAAGTAAACATATAAAAAAATACGTCTGAAAAAGGCGGAGTGAATGTTCGTGCTTTGCGTAGCATTGAGCCCGATAAAACTGTTCGATATATTCACTCAAGCGAAGCGCGAGGGCTCTCGGCGGAGCATAAGTACGGTTATTCACGGGAGCCTTTTTTGCTCGATGTTTATTTGTTATATGTTTAATTTAATCCTACATTATTTCTACTTCCACACTTCCGCTTCCATTTTGTCCCAAAATTTCTGCAACTTTTTCCATTGCAATTTGACTTGATTCTGGAAGTTTCCACGGATAATTAATTACGAGCATAGAACTTCCATATAAACGTGGTGGATTGTTTTTAGATAGATTTTGTAAATCAACTTCCTGATGAGAATCTTTTGTATTTACGCACAAACTGATGTTGCAAATTTCAACGTTGGGAGAAATCTTTTTTATTTTAGAAACAATGTTGTTTTTCATATTTTGAATTACATTATCACGATGGGCTAAAAGTGGATACCACAAAAGAAAGATTCCATTTGTCCATTTTTTATAAACCGATGTAATTGCTTTTTCAACATTTTGATAATCACTTAATTCTTCGTAGCTTGGATCAATTAAAACAGCGCCCCGTTTTATTTGTGGAGGTGTAAGGGCGTTTAGCATTTCAAATCCATTTCTATAATGAACATTTATATTTTTGTTTTTTGCCGATTCCGATTTGTAAATATTTTGCTTCAAAAATTCATATTCAGTAGGATGAAGTTCCGACAAAACTAACGTGCTGTTTTCTTTTAATTTGTTGCATTCAATTTCTGGAGACCCGGGATACAAGGATTTTTCAAGATATTTTTGAACTAAATCTAAATACGAATTTAATTCTAGTGGTAATTCGTCTTTTTTTTGTAAAAGCAACTGAATTCCACTTTGAGCTTCACCTGTTTTTAAAATGCGATTATCCAACAAATCATAAATTCCACTTCCAGAATGTGTATCAAAAAAAATATATGGTTTATCTTTTTTGTTTAATGAATCTAAAACGTAAGTCAAAACAAAATGTTTTAAAACATCAGCATGATTTCCTGCGTGAAAAGCGTGTTGGTAACTGAGCATTTTTATTCACCTTTTTCCAATTCTTCTATTTCTTTGAGCCAAACATTTGCGCTTGAATCTGTTGGCATTGTCCAACTTCCTCTTGGAGACAAACTTCCAAAACCAACGCTTATTCCATCAGGCATACAAGAACGTTTGAATTGTTGTGTAAAAAATCTTCTATAAAATATTTTGAGCCATTTGATTTTTTCTGCGCGTGAATATTTTAAATCTGATTGTTCTGCAAGAAACAAAATTTTTGAAGGTGAAAATCCATATTTTAAAACATAATACAAATAAAAATCGTGCAATTCATAGGGACCTACAAGATTTTCTGTTTTTTGAGAAATATTTCCTTCTTCTGGAGGTAGCAATTCCGGGCTCACTGGAGTTTCCAAAATATCGATTAAAACATCGCCCAAATCGTTTTTGTTATTTGATTTTGCATCTTGAGCAAACCAATTTACCAAATAGCGCATGAAGGTTTTTGGAATTCCTGCATTTACACCATACATTGACATATGGTCGCCATTGTAAGTACACCAACCAAGTGCCAATTCAGATAAATCGCCAGTTCCAATTACAATTCCGTTTATTTTATTTGCAAAATCCATCAAAACTTGTGTTCGTTCTCTCGCCTGTGAATTTTCGTAAGTTACATCATGAACTTTTTCATCCTGGCCAATATCCTGAAAATGCATTTTTACACTTTGCGAAATATTGATTTCTTTAAGAGTTGTGCCACATTCATTTGCAAGTTTACACGCATTATTATAAGTTCTGTCCGTTGTTCCAAAACATGGCATTGTAATTGAATAAATGGATTTTCTAGGCAAATTGCACAAATCAAAAGCCATTGTTGTAATTAATAAAGCCAATGTTGAATCCAATCCGCCAGAAAGTCCAATCACTGCACTTTTGCAATTTGTATGTTTTAATCTTTTTGCCAAAGCATTTGCCTGCATTTTTACAACTTGCAAACATCGTTCATTACATTCATCAATATTTTGCGGAATAAATGGAGAAGAAGGAATTTTTCTGTCCAATTGTGGATTTTTTTTGTTTGAAATATCAACTTGAATTTTTAAGAAGGAATCTTTATCTTCATTTTGAGGAAAATCTTCAAACTGATTTTTTTGTCGCTCTAAAGCTAAAAGTCCCACATCAATATCCGAATAAAGAATTTGATTTTCGTATAGATTTGATTCTGCCAAAAGTTCGCCGTTTTCGTAAATTAATTTGGAAGAAGAAAAAACGACTTCTTGTGTAGATTCCGCATTTGACGCAGAAGAAAACAAATATGCACAACAACATTTTTTACTTTGTGTTTGAATCATATTTTTTCTAAAATTCTGTCTGTCAATTTTTTCTGCATCTGCGGCAAGATTCACAATGATATTTGCACCGTTTTTTACTTGCAAAACAGATGGCGCATTCATCATAAATAAATCTTGTCCAAGTTCACATCCAACTGCAAAATCGGAATTTGTTTTATCAGTAAAAATAATGTTATTTCCAAAAGGAACATTTTGGATTTTTTCATCGATTGAAATATAAATATTTTGATTTTTAGAAAATTTGCTAAATTGTCTTGCCTGATTAAAAACGTCGTAAGAAAGAATATTTGATTTAGGAATAAAAGCCAAGATTTCACCTTTGTATAAAGCACACGCACAATCATAAAGGCAATTATTTACACTTAAAGGCAATCCTACAAAAATAAGCGCGTTTACAGATTTTGTATTTTTTGCAATGTATAACAAAGATTGAATTGCTTGATTTTGTAAAGTTTTTTGAAAAAATAAATCACCACAAGAAAAACCTGTTATGCTTAATTCTGGAAAAACAATCAAAGAAGCGCCTTTTTTATTTGCGTTCTTTACATTTAAAATAATTTGTTCTGCATTGTAAAAACAATCAGCAACAACTAAATCTGGCGATACACAAGCCACTTTAAAAAAATCATAATTCATATTTTTATCATACTATAAAATAAATAAAGTTGCGATATAAATAAAACCGTTTTATAATGATATAATATAAAACAATTTATTTTTATTTGAGAGCAAACAATGAAAAAGAAAGAACCAAAAAAACTCCAATATGAACCGAATCTTTCAAGTTACAAATATCTATTTTTACAAGCAGAAGATAGTTTTGCTGACATTTTAGAAATAAATTTAAACGATTGGTCTACCAAAAGATACGCGGTAGAAGAATCCGGAATCAGTAAATTTTATTTACAAAAATCATGGCCAGAAATTGCAAAGATTTTTTCCGATTGTTCAATTCCAGAAGATCGCAAAGAGTTGGAAGAATCGTTTAGTCAGGAATTCTTACAATCTTTAGATCCATTAAATAGACATTCTGTAACGTTCAGATGTAATTCAGAAAAATTAACAAAAAAAGAATTAAAATGGTTTAGCGCAAAAATAAAAACAACTTGGACAGATACAAATAAAATTGCGACTATTTTTATTAAGGACATTACTCTTGAAGAAGAAAATCGTCAAAAAATGCGTGAATCTTCTGAAAAAGACAGCGTTACTCAATTACCAAATAAATTAAAATTTGAAGAAAAAGTAAATTCTGTTTATAAAAATTTAAATTCATGTGGAATCATCATCTTTGAAATTGGAAACTTAGATTTCTACATGAATATTTACGGTAAAAAAGTTGGAGAAATAGTTCTAAATAAATTTGCTGATGCAATTCACTCTGCTATTTCAAAAGATATAGATATTTACAAATATTCAGAAAAAGAAATTTTAATAATTGGATGTAATGTAAAAGATTATGATTCTAGGCTTGTTTTTGATTTAATTGCAGAACGAATTGAACACATAAAAGAAACTGAAAATCTCAATTTGGTTATTTATTCAGGAAAATCATTTGCAAATAAACCTTTTAATATAGATGAATTGATTCAAAATGCACGGAATGAAGTAAAAAAAGACAAAATAAAAAACAGAATTGATTCTGATAACAAAAATTATCTTCAAAATGTCTTTTTTAAAAATCGTTTGGAAAAATTCCGTCGTTACCTAACAGAAATTTATTTAGTACTTGATGAAATAGATTTATTTGAAGATACTTTTTTGAGTCTTTTGCGCGTAGAAGATTCTTTTAAACTCGCTTACAACTTAAAAGGAACTTTTTCTAGTTCCGTACGAATTTTTGCAGAAAATAATCTATCAGAAAAATACGTAAAACCTTATGTCAATTTTTGTTCTTTAGAAAATATTTCAGAATCATTAAAAAAAGAAAAATTTATAGAATTTATTTATGAAATGAAAGATCAAACTTTGGAAAATCCATGGCGAAAAGTTATATTCAAAGTTGCAGAATGGAAAGATAAACGTCCATACAAAATCATTATGGCGCATTCTCTTGTTGATAAAAAATTCACGCAAGAATTACAAAATCAAAAAATCATTCAAGACGCTTATCTGTATGCAGAAAAAGCAAACGCTACAAAAACTGAATTTCTAGCAAGAATAAGTCATGACATTCGTACTCCATTGATTTCGATTTTGGGTTCAACAAATATCGCACAAATTAATATTAATGATAAAGAAAAAGTAATTGATTGTCTAAATAAAATTTCGCAAGCATCAAATCAACTTCTTTCTCTAGTAAATGACCTTTTAGATTATAATAAAATTGAGTCAGATTCAGAAAAAGTAAATTCTGAACTTTTAGATTTGAACGAATTAATTCAATCAAACATCGATATTTTGCAACCATTGGCAATAGAAAAAAAGCAATCTCTTTCTGTTAATTCTACGCTCAAATTTCCTCTAATTTATTCTGACAAATCAAAATTGAATGAAATTGTAACAAATCTTGTTGGAAATGCTATTAAATATACGCAAGAAAAAGGAAAAATCCAAGTTACACTTCAACAATTTGATACGGACAGACCAAACAGAAAATTTATTGAAATTATTGTAAAAGATAACGGAAGAGGAATGTCTAAAGAATTCCAAAAGGATTTGTTCAAACCCTTTGCTCGTGAAAAAAAAGATTATGTTGAATCAACAACGGGTTCTGGACTTGGAATGACAATTATTCAAAATTTGGTCAGATTATTGAACGGAACAATCACATATAAATCACAATTGCGTAAAGGAACAACATTTATTATTTCATTCCCCGCTTATGCTCAAATAGAAAACATTCCAAACAAAAAAGCAGAAGAAACAGAAGATTTCTCTTCTAAATTTATTGGAAAACAACTTTTGCTTGTAGAAGATAATCAGATAAATGCGGAAATTGCAAAAGAATTAATTTCTTTAGCAGGTCCATCTGTAAAAATTGCAAAAGATGGAGAAACAGCTTTACACATTATAAACACTTCTCCCGAATACACTTTTGACCTTATTTTGATGGATATTCAAATGCCGGGTCTAGATGGTTACGAAACAACAAAATTAATTAGAAAAATTGGTAGTGATTATGCAAAAAATATTCCGATTATTGCGCTTACAGCAAACACATTTGCAACAATTGATGCAAAAGCTCGGCATTGCGGAATGAACGATATAATCGTAAAACCAATAGAATTAGAAAAATTGACAAAACTTTTTCATAAATTTTTTAATAAAAGGATGTAGCTTCATGGATAAAACTTATAAAACCCTTTCAAAAATTACAAAAATTCTTTTAGTAGACGATTCTCTTATTAACCGTGCGTTATTAACAGATATTTTAAGTGATGAATATACAATCGTCGAAGCAGAAAATGGAAAAACCGCGATAAAAATTATTCAGGAAGATTACAATGAATTGTCATTAATTTTGCTAGATTTATCTATGCCAGAAGTTGACGGTTACGAAGTTCTAAAATTTTTAAACGAATCTGATTATATTAAAAACCTTCCTGTTATTATTATTTCTGCGGAAACGTCGCCAGAAAAAATAAAAGAAGCGTACGAACTTGGTGCAACAGATTTTATTTCGCGTCCGTTTGATAGTTTTATTGTTCACAAACGAATTAGTAACACAATTTTGTTGTACAATAAGCAAAAAAATCTTGTAAACATGGTTGTAAATCAAATTTCAAAAAATCAAAAAGACAATAATTTGATGGTTGCCATTTTGAGCCAACTTGTTGAATTTAGAAACGGCGAAAGTGGTTTACATGTTCAAAATATCAGAAAAATTACAAAATTATTGCTGACAAAACTTATTCAAAAAACAGATAAATATAAAATCACAGAAGATGATATTTCTATGATTTGTTTAGCAAGTGCGTTGCATGATATTGGGAAAATTACAATTCCAGATGAAATTTTGAATAAACCGGGAAAACTTACAGACGATGAATTTTCAGTTATAAAAAAACACTCTGCAGCAGGTGCTGATTTACTAAATTCACTTGTTTCTATGCAAAACGAACCTCTTATTAAAATTGCGACTGAAATTTGTAGATGGCACCACGAACGATACGACGGTTGTGGTTATCCTGACAAATTATCTGGCGATAGTATTCCAATTAGTGTTCAAGTTGTTGCAATTGCCGATGTTTTTGATGCATTAACAAGCAAACGTTGTTATAAAAAAGCTTACGAACCACAAAAAGCACTAAAAATGATTTTAGAAGGAGAATGTGGTTCGTTTAATCCTCTTCTTTTGGAATGTTTGATTGAATTATCAGATGAAATTTGTAAATCTGTAAAAGAACCTATAACAGATAGTCTAGAAGCCGAAGATAAAACTTTATTAAATCAAAAAGCGGTTGCAAAAGCAAATTCCTTCTCAGATTTAACGGATACTTTGGAACAACTTTCTACTGCAAAAACAAAAATTGAATTCCTAACAGAAAATATTGATGAAATTGTTTTTTCTTACAATAAAAAACATCAATTAATCAAATTTTCTAAAAATGCTGCAAAACTTCTTAATTTACCAGAAGCGACATTCCAACATCCTTTAGATAACAAAGAACTTTTGCAAGTTATAAACGAAGATTTTGCAGCAAAAATTATTACAAACGCAAGAAATTTATCACCAGAAAAACCACGTTTTGAAATGGATTGTTCAATTTTAATTCAAAATGAACTAAAACAAATGCACATACAAGGACTTGGAATTTTCTCGGTAGAAAATTCAGACGAATATTCAGATTTTATTTGTATTATGACAAAAAAATAATTGAGGAGAAATTTTATTATGACATTACAAGTATTATTTCAAAAATTGGGTTCAAGTTATGATGATATCCTTTGCCGACTAGTATCAGAAGAAAGAATTATTAAATTCCTTAAAATGTTTTTACAAGATGATAGTTATGCCCAACTAAAAGAAAGCTTACAAAACAACGATATTGTAAATTCATTTATTTATGCACATAACATAAAAGGAATCTGCCAAAATTTAAATTTTCCACTTTTGGCGTCTTCATCTTCTGAATTAACAGAACAATTAAGAAAAGAAAACGTTCACAATTTTTCCATGAACGATTTTTTAAAAACTTTTGAAAAAGTAACAATTGATTACAACAACACAATAAATTACATAAAAGAATTTTTTGGCGAGTAAAAGAAACATATAAAGAATTTAGAGATTGTCGTATCTTAACCAGACTTCGCTAGGTTAGTACGACAATGACATTTTAACCTTTTTAGGCATCCCCATGACAGTTTTTGGAGGCATGATCCCCGGTTCAAGAAATGATCCCCGGTTCAAGAAATGATCCCCGGCTCAAGGCATGATCCCCGGCTCAAGGCCGAGGATGACAGGCACATTGGTGGGGATGACAGGCACATGGGTGGGGATGACAAGTCTGGAGCGGGGTTAATTAAATATCAATTCATCTTTGGTTGCTGTGATTGCAATTGTTGTTCCGTTTAGGATTTTTCCAGATAAAAGCTCTTTTGCAAGAGGATTTTCTACGTAGGTTTGAATTGCACGTTTTACAGGTCTTGCGCCCATTGCTGGCTCGTAACCTTTTTCTACAAGAAAATCAATTGCATTTTCATCAAAATTAAGATTGATTCTTCTATCCGCCAATCTTGCAGCAACTTTTTCAAGCTGATTTTTTACAATTTCTTTTATAAAATCTTTGCTTAATTGCTGGAACATTACAATTTCATCAATTCTGTTTAAAAATTCAGGTCTGAATGTCTGTTTTAAAAGCAAATCGATGCTACCTTTCAACGAATCTAATTTTTCTTGAGTGTCAGCTTCCAAAATTAAATCGCTACCAAGATTGCTTGTCATAATAATGATTGTGTTTTTAAAATCGACAATTCTACCCTGCCCGTCTGTTAATCTTCCATCGTCCAAAACTTGGAGCAAAACGTTGAATACATCAGGATGCGCTTTTTCTACTTCGTCAAACAAAATTACGCTGTAAGGACGACGACGAACCGCCTCTGTAAGTTGGCCGCCTTCTTCATAACCAACGTATCCTGGAGGCGAACCAATTAATCTTGTAACACTGAATTTTTCCATATATTCGGACATGTCAATTCGTGTAAGAGATTTTTCGTCGTTGAATAAAAAGTCAGCAAGGGTTTTTGCAAGTTCAGTTTTTCCGACCCCTGTTGGACCTATGAACATAAAAGTTCCAAGTGGTTTATTTGGGTCACTTAATCCAGAACGATTTCTACGGATTGCATCACTTACAACTTGAACTGCGTTATTTTGACCAATTACCCTTTTGTGAAGAACATTTTCCAATTCAAGATATTTTTGTTTTTCGCCAGCCATCATTTTGCTCACAGGAATTCCTGTCCAAGAACTGACAACTTTTGCAATATCTTCTTCTGTAACCGCTTGCCTTAATAAAGAAATCTTTCCACTATCTTCTTTTTCAGATTCATTTTTTACTGCTTCGTCAAGTTTTTTTTCTAATTCAGGAATTACACTATATTTTAATTCAGCAGCTTTTTCTAAATTTCCTTCGCGAGTATATTTTTCTTGATTGAATCTTGCAGTTTCCAATTCTTCTTTTAGTTTGCGTCCTAAATCGATGCTGTTTTTTTCATTTTGCCATTGCATTTTCATAACATCGCGAGTATTACAAAGTTCCGAAAGTTCTTTTTCTAATTTTTCCAAACGTTCTTTACTTGCGCTGTCAGATTCTTTGCTCAATGATTGTTTTTCAATTTGAAGCTGAAGAATTTTTCGTTCAATTTGGTCAAGTTCAGTTGGTTGGCTTTCAATTTCCATTTTTAAACGACTTGCTGCTTCATCTACCAAATCGATTGCTTTATCTGGCATAAATCTATTTGTGATATAGCGATTGCTCAACGTTGCAGCGGCTACAAGTGCTTCATCATCAATTCTAACCCCGTGATGGATTTCGTATTTTTCGCGTAAACCTCGTAGAATTGCAATTGTATCTTCTACACTTGGTTCACCACAATAAACTTGTTGAAAACGACGTTCCAAAGCGGCATCTTTTTCTATATATTTGCGGTATTCATCCAAAGTTGTCGCCCCAATCGCTCTAAGTTCACCACGAGCAAGAGCTGGTTTGAGCAAATTAGATGCGTCCATTGAACCTTCTGAAGCGCCTGCACCAACCAATGTATGAAGTTCATCAATAAACAAAATGATTTGACCTTCAGATTTTTGAACTTCGTTTATCAAAGCTTTTAATCGCTCTTCAAATTCACCGCGGAATTTTGCGCCAGCGACAAGACTTCCTAAATCCAATGCAAGTAAACGTTTATTTTTTAAACTTTCAGGAACGTCGCCCACACTAATACGACGAGCAAGCCCTTCTACAATCGCAGTTTTACCAACACCCGGTTCTCCAATAATTACAGGATTATTTTTTGTACGACGACACAAAACTTGCATAACACGTCTAATTTCTTCATCACGTCCAATTACAGGGTCAATTTTATCTTGACGAGCAAGCGCTGTTAAATCTTTTGTATATTTTTCTAAAGTGCGAGTTTTGCTTTCTGGATCATTTGAATCAACAGTTTGATTTCCGCGTACAGATTTTAGTGCATCAATAATTGATTTATGATTAATTCCTTTTGATTTTAAAATATCGTTTGCTTTATCATCACATTCGCTGATTGCTAAAAGTAAATGTTCGGTAGATAAATATTGATCTTTTAAATTGGACATTTCTTTTTCTGCTTTTGCCAAAACTTTTTGCATATTGCTAGAAAAATAAACTTGGGCAGAACCTTGAACTTTTGGAAGAGAAATAATTAATTCATTTACTGATTTTTGTAAATCGGCACAAGAAACTCCAATCCGTTCTACAAGAGGCGGAACAATTCCATCTTCTTGTTGTAAAAGCGCCATTAAAACGTGCGAAACTCCAATTTCAGGAGAATCATTCTTTAACGCAATTGATGATGCATCTTGGAGCGCTTCTTGAGTTTTTATAGTAAAATTTTCGTAAGCCATAAAAATTCCCCCTATTTATGAATATGGATTAATTTATTACTAACAAAAATAACTATAAAAACTCTAAAAAGCAACTTTTTTTATTATTTTTCTAATCTAGAAACTAAATAAGGAATTGCTTTTTCAAATTTTGCGCCGTACCAGTGGTCATCATCGCCCAAAGTATTTTTGATTGATTCAACAACAAAATCAGCAGCCAAACTTGCAGCTTCTAAAAGTGATTTTCCTCTACACAAAGCACCAACAACAACAGAAGCGTAAATATCACCTGTTCCGTGCATTGAAACATCAAGTTTTTGTGTAAAATAATATTCAAAATCTTTTCCGTTAAAAGTAACACAACCTAATTTATCAGCTTCAAAACTTACACCAGTAATAATTACATTTTTTGCACCAAGACCGTACAAACCACGACATAAATCTTCAATATATGTTTTATCGTAACCGCTAGCAACATAAGGAACACCTAAAAGTAAAGATGCTTCAGTAAGATTTGGAATAAGAACGTCTGCTTTTGCACAAAGTTTTTTCATTTCGTTAGGAAAATCATCGTCAAAACCAGCGTACAATTTTCCGTTGTCAGCCATTGCAGGATCAACAACTTTTAATGCATTTGGACGAGCAGTTTTTTCCATGATGTCCAAAATATGTGGAATTTGAGATTTGCTTACATAACCAGTATAAAAAGCTGAAAAATCAATATTTTCTTTTTGCCAACGTTCCAAGATTTTTGGCATTTCATCTGTCAAATCACAAAAAGTCCAACCAGAATAACCTTTTGCAGTGTGATTAGAAAGAACAGAACTTGGTAAAATTGCAGTTTCAATTCCACAAGCAGAAATAATTGGCAATGCTACAGTTAAAGAACATTGTCCCACACAAGAAATATCTTGAATTGTTAAAACACGTTTATCCATAAAAAACTCCCGAACATTTTATAAATAAAAATATATTTCATTTCTGGTATTATTCATATATCCATTTTTCATCTTTTTTGTTAATATCAGATTTATGATTACGATTGATTTTGAAAAAAAAGGCAAATTTGGATTAAGCGAATTCATTTATATTTCAATAAAAGAACAAATTCTAAACGGAAAATTAAATGCGAATTACAAACTTCCGTCCAAAAGAACATTTGCCGAACATTTAGGTGTAAGCATAATCACAATTCAAAACGCATATAACCAACTCATTTGTGAAGGCTACATTTATTCACTAGAAAAAAAAGGATATTTTGTAACAGACATTTCGTTAGAACCATCAATCAAACAAAATCACAAAAAAGACGTTATCAATCACGTAGAAACAAAAAAACAAAATGTAGAACTTAACAAAAAAGATGAAATTATCATTGATTTTACAAACAATTCTACAAGCGTACAAAAATTTCCGTTCAATTTATGGGCGCATATTTTAAGACAAGTGTTAAATTCATCCGACGAAAAATTACTTCAAAGAATTGACGCAAAAGGAATTTTTGAATTACGAAAAGCAATTTCTTCATATCTGTTGGAATTTAGAAATATGGATGTGAGCCCCGAACAAATAATAATCGCTTCTGGAACTGAAACTTTGTACACAATTCTTTCACAATTATTGGATGAACAAACGATTTTTGCAGTAGAAAATCCAGGTTACCATAAGGTAGAAAAAATCTTTAGGATAAATCACAAAAATTGCTACCCTATTCAAATCGATGAGCAAGGAATCATCATTCAGGAATTAGAAAAATCAAAGGCAGAAGTTGTTCACGTTTGTCCAACTCATCATTTTCCCACAGGAATAATTATGCCAGTAAAAAGACGCTTAGAATTATTGACTTGGGCAGAAAATTCAAAAAATCACTATATAATAGAAGATGATTACGACAGCGAATTCAGATTCAATGGAAAACCACTTCAAACATTATTTTCTTACGATAAAAACAACAAAGTAATTTATATAAACACGTTTTCCAAAACACTTACGCCATCATTAAGAATAAGTTACATGATTTTACCACAACAATTGCTTGATTCATTCAACAAAAAACTTGGATTTTATTCGTGTACAGTTTCAGCATTTGAACAATTCGCACTCGCTAACTTTATAAACCAAGGATTTTTTGGAAAACACATTATCCGAATGAAAAACTATTACAGAAGTTTACGAAACGCATTGATTCAATCATTACAAAACAGCAAAATTGCGCCCAAAATTCAAATAAAAGAAGAAGATTCAGGACTTCATTTTTTGCTACAAATAGATTCCATAAAAACAAAAGATGAATTACAAAAAGATTTATTATCGAAAGGAATAAAAATTTCATTATTGAGTGATTTTTATTATCCAGATTTAACAAAAAGCGATATTCAACAAGAAAAGATTTTTTTAATAAATTATTCGGGAATAAAAAAAGAACAGATTCCAATCTTTATAAAAAAATTAGAATCTGTTTTGTAAAAAAGAAACTCTATCGTCTTCTTTTTGAGATAAAAATTAATCGGAATAAGTTTCCAATCGCTACTAATGCAGAAGCAACATAAGTCATTGCAGCAGCTTTTAGAACTTTTTTTACACCACGCAATTCTTCATCAGAAAGAACATTGTATTGTTTTAAAATTTTGAGCGCTCTGTTCGATGCATTAAATTCAACAGGAAGAGTTACAACATAAAAAAGAACTGAACCTGTAAAAAGCAAGATTCCAACGTTTATTAAAATTGGAAGACTCATGACAATTCCTGCAATTGCCAACAAAGGTCCGGCTTGTGACCCAAGATTTGCAACAGGAACTAAAAATCTTCTAAAATTCAACGGTCCGTATTTTTTGTTGTGTTGGATTGCGTGTCCAGTTTCGTGAGCTGCAACTCCGATTGCCGCAATAGAAGTAGAATTATAAACTGAATCAGAAAGGCGCAAAACTTTTCCGCTTGGGTCATAATGGTCAGTCAAATTACCTGAAATTCTACCAAGTTTTACATCAGTAATACCATTTGCTTTTAGTAAAAAAGCCGCAGCTTGTGTTCCAGTGATATTTCGCTGACTCAATTTTTTGGAATATTTAGAAAATTTGGATTTAATTCCAAATTGCGCAAACAAAGAAAGAAGTAACGCTGGAACTACAAAAATAAGATAAGAATAATCGTACATAATTCACCTCGTGTTACTTTATTTTAGCATAAGTTTAGACATAAGTGGTAAAAAAAATCCAATTTTCAACACTTTCTTATTGACAAAAATAGATTTTACGTCTATTATACTTAAACACGACGCGGGGTAGAGCAGTTGGCAGCTCGTCGGGCTCATAACCCGGAGGCCGCAGGTTCGAGTCCTGCCCCCGCTATAATCTTAAATCCTTATGTTATAAGGAAATAAGTCACTTCTGACTTATCACTAGATAGGCTCAGCGTGGAACTACTTAATGAATGGTTGAAAGGTTTGGTAGAAAGCCTTTTGAACGGTAATTTAAGGTGGTAACCATGGCTGAGCCTTTTTATTTATACACACGTTGGCACAGTGGAAATTATTATGTACAGTTCAGACTGGAAGATGGATCTCTTTCCAATCACAAAAGTACAGGAACTCCCAATTACAATGAAGCAAGAAAACTTGCTATGCAATGGTATTCTTCAGGTCAAATCCCTGAAAGAATAAATTCTAAATAGACCAGGTCGCAAGGTTGCAAGAATGACAATTTTATAACAGTGACCTTCCTTGTCACTATTAACTAGTATAATATCTACAAAAATGTAGCTTTGTATGTTATAATAGAAGAAATAATAATACGTGGAGTTTTCAGAATGAGTGATATTTTTGACATAAAAGACATGACAGAAGAAGATATCAAGCTTCAGTTCATTACGCCTGCTTTGCTGCAAAGTGGGATGTCAAAAAGATTACTATGGAAACTTCTCCTGCCAACAAGTTTACAGACGGTAAAGTTCACATCAAAGGTAATATTCCAAGCCGCGATAAAGGTAAACGTTGCGACTATGTTCTCTGGTATAACAAAGGAACCCCTTTAGCAATTGTAGAAGCAAAAGATAACAATAAATCTTCTTCTTATGGAATGCAGCAGGCAATCACTTATGGAATTATGATGAATGTTCCATTTGTTTATACTTCTAATGGTGACAGTTTTTTTGAGCATGACTTTACAACTGGTCTTGAAAGAGAGCTTCCACTTTCTGAATTTCCAACAGCTGACGAACTTATGGCCCGCTGGCGTGGAGTAAATGCAGAAAAGATAGTAGAAGTTGAAAACCGCATGGAATATGCAATCGATGGTAATACTAAGTTTTATGATGTTCCTCTTTGTTTTGAAGAGAACCTTATGAACACACCTTTTTATTCTGGAGCAGATTGTTATCCACCTCGTTATTATCAGCGTAATGCTGTAAACAGAACTCTTGAAGCAATTGCAAAACAGCAGGCTCGTATTCTGATTGCAATGGCTACAGGAACTGGAAAAACTTATACAGCCTTTCAGATTGTCTGGCGTTTGATTGAATCAGGAACAAAAAAGAAAGTTCTTTATCTGGCAGACAGAAATAATCTTGTGGATCAGTCTATTCAGCAGGACTTTAAACCTCTTGAAAAAGTAATTCACAAAATCAATTTTCAAAAAGAAGATAAATCTAAAATCTCTGCTTATCAGGTTTATTTTGCGTTATATCAGCAGTTAGATTCTGCAAAGCATCATGATGAAGATGAAGAAGAAACAGAAGAAGAAATTGAACTCGAGGTTTCAAAATATAAAGAATTCTTCACTCCTGATTTCTTTGATTTGATTATTGTTGATGAGTGTCACCGCGGTTCTGCAAAGGCTGATTCTCGATGGCGTAAGATTCTTGAATATTTTACTGGTGCAACACAAATTGGTATGACCGCAACTCCAAAGGAAACAAAATATGTTTCGAATATTGATTATTTTGGAGAGCCTGTTTATTCATACAGTTTAAAACAGGGAATTGAAGACGGATTCCTTGCTCCGTTCAAAGTAATTAATGTTCATACAAATATAGATGACGGCTGGCGACCAAAAAAAGGTCAAAAAGATATTCACGGTAACGAAATTGAAGACCGTGAATATAATCTTTCCGATTATGATTACAACATCATTATTCAAGACAGAATTGATGAGGTTGCAGCGGAAATTACAAAGTATTTGAAAGAAACAGACCGTATGTCTAAAACGATTGTATTCTGTCCTACCGAAGATGCAGCAGACAGAATGCGAGTTACACTGAACAATTTGAATACCGACATGGTCCTAAAAGATAACCAGGGAAATGTAAAGGAACAATATGTTGTTCGCATTACAGGAAGTGATAAATATGGAAAAGATAAACTTGATTATTTTATTTCTGTTTCACAGCCTTATCCTGTAATTGCAACGACTTCAAAACTGCTTTCTACCGGTAGTGACTGTAAAATGGTAAAACTTATAGTCATTGATGAACTTATTAATTCAATGACTGAGTTTAAGCAGATTATCGGCCGTGGTACACGACTTCGCTATGATGATGGAAAAACTCATTTTACAATTATGGACTTCCGCAGAGTGAGTCGTTTATTTGCTGATCCTGACTGGGATGGTGAAATTGAACAAGATGAAGATTTTGATCCAAATCCAGAACCTAAAATTCCTCCTGAATCAAAAGAACCATCTGATGATACAGATGACGGTGGTGATGGCCCTGTTATTGTAGATCCTCCTGTGCCAAATCCAAAACCAATTATTGGAAAAGGTCAAATCAAAGTAGATGTTCTTCAGCGTTTAGTTTCGATTTATGATACAGACGGAAAACTATTGAAACAGGAATCTATTGAAGATTATACAAAAGAAAGTATTCTTGGAACTTACCAGACATTGGAAAACTTTATTCAGACCTGGAACGGTGAACAGAAAAAAGAAATCATCCGCAATATGCTTAAAGAAAAAGGTATTGACCTTGAACTGATTAAGAAAGACCAGAACATGACTGATGTAGATGACTTTGATTTTATCTGTCATATAGCATTTAATCAAAAGCCACTGACTAGACGAGAGCGTGCTGAAAATGTAAAGAAAAGAGACATCTTTGGAAAATACGGTGAAGCAGCTCGCGAAATAATTAATGCGCTTTTGGATAAATATGCTGAACTTGGCATTTATGATATTGAATCAACAGAGATTCTTAAACAGAATCCATTTACTAAATATGGAAAACCAGCTCGTATTGCTGCATTGTTTGGTGGAAGTGATAAATACCGCGCCGCACTGAAAGAACTTGAGAACGAATTGTATAAGGTGGCGTAAATGGGAGCAAAAGAATTAAAAGCAGCGATTTTACAGGAAGCGGTGTCTGGAAAACTCGTACCGCAGATAGCCAGCGAAGGAAACGCGCGGGATTTGCTGGAAGAAATTAGGAAAGAAAAACTGTCACACGGATTGGATTTTGCTAACGCAAAATCTGGAAAGAAGAAATCCAAAAAAGAGACAGCGTTAGCTGGCTCGAATCCGTGTGACATTACAGAAGATGAAATTCCCTTTGATATTCCAGAAAGCTGGTGTTGGTGTAGATTGGGAGAGGTTTTTCAGCATAATACAGGAAAAACACAGAATTCCTCTGTTGTAACAAAAAACGGAACTCTAAGAAAATTTATAACGACATCGAATCTTTATTGGAATGAATTTGATTTTTCAAAAGTAAAAGAAATGCTGTTTTCAGATTCGGAATTAGAACGTTGTACAGTTACAAAAGGTGATTTACTCGTTTGTGAAGGTGGAGATTATGGTCGTTCTGCTATTTGGAAATATGACTATGATGTATGTTTTCAAAATCATATTCACAGGCTTCGTCCTTTTAAGAAAGAAACACTGTGTATAGAGTTTTATTATTATGTTTTATTTATTTTCAAGAATAAAGGTTTTATTCAAGGCAAAGGAGTTGGTATAAAAAGTCTTTCAACTGAAACCCTACATCAAGTTTTAATTCCTCTTCCTCCCCTTGCCGAACAAAAACGCATTGTCGCTGCTCTGGAAAAGTTCATGCCACTGTTTGAGCAATATGAGCAGAAGGAAAAGGAACTGGCAAATCTTTTGCTGAGGTAGGAATCTATGCAGAATGAACTTGTAAAACAAATATCATACATTTTCTACACAAGCGCGGAGGAAGATGTAAAAATCAACGCGCTGGTAAAGGACGAATCAATATGGCTTACGCAAAAAGCCATGGCAGAGCTTTTTGATTGCTCTGCTGATAATATCAGTCTGCATCTAAAAAATATATATGAGACTGGCGAATTGGAAAAAAATCGAACCGCCGAGGAAATCTCGGCAGTTCAAAAGGAAGGAAATCGCTCCGTAAAACGAAATCTCACATTCTATAATCTTGATGCAATCATTTCGGTTGGTTACAGAGTAAATTCTGCAAAGGCAACAAAATTCCGCATCTGGGCGACAAATGTTCTGAAGGAATACATAAAAAAAGGCTTTGTTCTTGACGAAGACCGACTGAAGCAGGGCGAAAATGTTTTCGGAAAAGATTACTTTCGTGAGTTGCTGGAAAAAGTCCGCTCAATTCGTGCAAGTGAACGTAGAATCTGGCAGCAAATAACGGATATTTTTGCAGAATGTTCAGTTGATTATGACAAAAACTCAGAAATTACGAAGCAATTCTATGCAACTGTTCAAAATAAATTTCATTTTGCCATAACAGGGCAGACAGCGGCAGAAATCGTCTATGACAGGGCTGACCACAAAAAAGACCACATGGGTCTGACAACGTGGAAAAATTCTCCTGACGGCAGAGTTTTAAAAAGCGACGTAAATATCGCGAAAAACTACCTTTCAGAAAAACAGATTAGGCAATTGGAGCGGGCTGTCAGCGGCTATTTTGATTACATAGAAGATTTGATTGAGCGGGAAATTCCCTTCGATATGAAAAGTTTTGCATCAAGTGTAAACGAATTTTTGGAATTCAGGAAATACGATATTCTTGATGGTAAGGGAAGGATTTCAAGAACACAGGCAGATGAAAAAGCCTTTGGAGAATACAAAATTTTTAATAGAACCCAAAAAATCACTTCTGATTTTGATAAAATGATAAAGCAATTGGAGACAAAATAACATGAGCAACTTAAGTAGTTTTGTAAAACGCATTCGCGATGTAATGCGCAATGATGCCGGTATTAACGGTGATGCACAGAGAATTGAACAGATAGCCTGGATGCTTTTCTTAAAAGTATATGACGCTAAAGAAGAAGACTGGGAATTTGAAGATGAAAAATATGAATCAATAATCCCGGAAGAACTTCGCTGGCGTATCTGGGCTCATACTGAAAATCAAGGTGATGGACTTACCGGCGACAAGCTCTTAAACTTTGTAAATAATAAGCTTTTCCCAACCTTAAAAAATCTTGAAATCTCTCCTGATACTCCAATCCGCCAGAGCATTGTGCGTACAACTTTTGAAGATGCAAACAACTACATGAAAGACGGTGTTCTTCTCCGCCAGATTGCAAATATAATAGATGAACTTGATTTTGGAAGCTACGAAGAAACACATGCCTTTGGAGAAATCTACGAAACAATTCTTAAAGAGCTTCAGAGTGCAGGTAGTGCCGGTGAATTCTATACACCACGTGCCGTTACTCAGTTTATGGCAAAAATGATTAAGCCTCAGATTGGCGAAACAATGGCAGACTTTGCCTGTGGTACTGGAGGATTCCTTTCCAGCTGGATAAAAGAACTTGAAGAAGTAAAAGACGCTAAAGGCAGCATTTCAAACGAAGAATCAGAAAAAATCTATAACTCAATTTATGCAGTAGAGAAAAAGCAGTTCCCTTACATGCTTTGTGTCACAAATATGCTTTTACATGGTCTGGATAGCCCAAAAGTTTATCACGGAAACTCTCTCATTTATAAACTTTTGGACTATACTCAGAAAGATGCCTTTGATGTAATTCTTATGAATCCACCATACGGCGGAAGCGAAAAAGACGACATTAAACAGAACTTTCCGGCCGATTTGCGTTCGAGCGAAACTGCCGATTTGTTTATGGCAGTTATCATGTACCGCCTTAAGAAAGAAGGTCGTGCAGCTGTAATTGTTCCAGATGGATTTTTATTTGGAAACGATAATGCAAAGAATAATCTTAAGAAAAAGCTTCTTACAGATTTTAATCTTCACACAATAATTCGTTTACCAGGAAGTGTATTCAGCCCGTACACAAGCATTACAACAAACATTCTTTTCTTTAATAATGAAGAACCAACAGGAAAGACATGGTTCTACCGTGTAGACATACCAAGCGACCGTAAACACTTTAGCAAAACAAAGCCGATGGAACTAAAGCACTTTGACGACTGCATTGCCTGGTGGAATAACCGCAAGGAAATTACAGACGCAGAAGGAAATCCAAAAGCAAAATACTACACCGCACAGGAACTTATTGATTCAAATTACAATTTTGATGTATGCGGCTATCCTCACGAAGAAGAAGAAATCTTGAGCGTTGCAGAAACAATTCAGAATTACGAAGAAAAGCGTACAAAGCTTAATGCCGATATAGACAATATTCTTGCACAGATTACTGAACTTCATCAGAAAGCTCAGAAAGGGGAATTGTAGGAGAAAATTATGGAAAAAACAGTAAAAGAAACAATTCATGCACAGGGAATAGAAATTGGCATTTACACAACAGATTTTGAAAATGAGTTTATTTCTCTTACAGATATTGCAAAATATCGTAATGAAGATGACCCACGTTTTGTAATTCAAAACTGGATGCGAAATCGTAATACAATAGAATTTCTTGGGGTTTGGGAAACTTTACATAATCCAAGTTTTAACCGTGTGCAATTCGACACGGTTAAAAATGAAGCTGGTGCAAACCGTTTTGTTATGACTCCAACTAAATGGATTGAACAGACAAATGCAATAGGTATTGTCTCAAAAGCAGGCCGTTATGGAGGGGGAACTTTTGCACATACAGATATAGCAATGTCATTTGCAACCTGGCTTTCTCCTGAATTCCAGCTTTATATAATGAAAGATTATCGAAGATTAAAATCTGATGAAAATTCTCGTCTTTCATTAAACTGGAATCTTAACCGGGAACTTTCTAAACTCAATTACAAAATCCACACAGATGCCATTAAAGAAAATCTCATAATCCCGGAACTTACACCTGCCCAAAAATCTTTCGTTTATGCCGACGAAGCTGATTTGCTGAACGTGGCGTTATTTGGAATGACTGCAAAAGAATGGCGAAAGGGCAATCCCGGCAAAAAAGGAAACATCCGCGATTATACAGACTTACATCATCTTCTAGTCCTTGCCAATCTTGAAAGTTATAACGCTATTCTTATAGAACAAAATATCGGGCAGCCTCAACGTTTGGAAATGTTACGGGAAACGGCTCTTAAACAACTTAGAACAATTCAAGCCCTTGATTTTTCATCCTCAAAAATTCTGACCATTTCCGATAAAGCAGAGGAAGCAAAATGACCGCAAAGGATTTGAAAAACGCACTTTTACAGGAAGCGGTGCAAGGTAAATTAGTTCCTCAAATAGCAAGCGAAGGGAATGCAAGAGATTTACTGGAAGAAATACGAAAAGAAAGAGGGGAAAGCCTTCCCCTCGCTCCAGTTCGCAAGCGATCTTCCGCTACCCCTTCTGCGGGCTCAAACGCCGCCCGCAACGCCCGCTTTGCTCCAATTACAGAAGATGAAATACCGTTTGATATTCCAGAAAACTGGTGCTGGTGTAGATTAGGAGAAATTTGTAATGAAATTAAAAGAGGAAAATCACCAAAATACGCTGATAAAAGTAATTTCTTAGCATTTGCTCAAAAATGTAATGTCAAAACCGGCGGAATTGATTTAAGTCTTGCGTTGTATCTTGATGAAAACTCAATTGGAAGATATTCAGAAGCAGATAATCTTATTCAAGACGATATAGTTATCAATTCAACAGGTGGTGGAACTATGGGGCGTGTCGGATTGTACGAAACAAAAGTTCCTGCTGGAATAAAGGGAGTTTATCCAGATAGCCATGTTACTGTTATTCGTTCCATTGGCAACATCAATCAACATTATCTTTATTACGTTCTAAAATTAAACCAACCTGTATTGGAAAAGAATGGAACTGGTTCTACAAATCAGACTGAACTAAAACCAGCAGTTCTTGCTGATTTTGTTATTCCTCTTCCTCCCCTTTCTGAACAAAAACGCATAGTTGCTGCACTTGAAAAGTTCATTCCGCTCATAGAAGAATACGGCAAAAAAGAAACAGAACTCAAAGCCCTTAATGAACAAATCGGCACACTCACAAAAAAAGCAATCCTGCAGGAAGCCGTTCAGGGAAAAATTGTTCCACAAATTGTCGCTGAAGGAAACGCAAAAGATTTACTGGAAGAAATAAAGAAAGAAAAAGCAAAAGTCGCTGGCAAAGCCAGCTCAACGAGTTTTGCAAGCAAAACTCGCTCAAAAGAATTTCCGCCCATCACAGACGATGAAATTCCTTTTGATATTCCAGAGAATTGGTGTTGGTGTAGATTGGGAGAAATTGTTAATTATAAAATGGGAAAAACACCTCCTAGAGCTGAATCAGAATGGTGGGGAACCAAAGAAGATACACCATGGATTTCAATTGCAGATATGGTTGCTGATGGTCATATAAATAAAACAAAAGAGTTTATGTCAAAGAAAGCTATCAAGGAAGTTTTTAATAATGCTGTTTCCAAAGCAGGAACTCTAATAATGAGTTTTAAACTAACAGTTGGAAGAGTTTCTATTCTGGATATTGATGCTACCCACAATGAGGCAATTATTTCAATTTATCCTTATATTGATAATGATAACATCACAAGAAATTATTTATTTAAATTACTACCTTTATTATCACAAAATGGAGATGCTAAAGATGCTATTAAAGGAAGAACATTAAATTCGACAAGTTTATCTAATATGATTATACCATTACCACCACTTGCTGAACAAAAACGTATAGTGGCTGCAATTGAAAAAATGCTTCCATTGTGCGAAAAGCTTGGAGAATAAATTATGGATACAGAACAATGTACTGAAATTACAAATAATTCAACACCTTTACGACAAGGAGATATTCTATATTTTTATGAAAACCAAGATGATGAAAAATATGGAATTGTTGTGACAGGAGATTGCGATATTGCTAGGAAAAAATGTCGAAGAATTATTTCCTATTGTACTATTACAACTGCAAAATTTTATCTTGCTACAGAAGTAATGTATGATGAATTTTTATCAAAGGAAATCAATAAGCTTGAAGAATCAGTGCTAAAAAATGTTTATAGAAAATTAAACGCTGAAAAATCGGAGACCTTTCTTTCAACATTACTCAGTCTGGAATTAGATTACTTAATCAATTTATTAAAAGATAAAGATCTAATAACAAAAATAGAATTCCTAAAGTCAATCAAGGGTAAATCTGTATATTCTATGGCAGATTGTATTAATATATATAAAATGAATACTAATAAAAATACTGTTACTGATGAAGAAATAAAGAAAATTAAAGGCAAATTTTTATCGAAATTAGGTTCATTACCTGGCGATAAATATTATATTAGCGAAATACCAAATCAAAATGATAATTACGGTTATATAGTTCACTTAAGATTTATAAATACGATATCACAAGATGATATTGCAAATCAAAATGGTTTATATCGTATCGGACATTTAGATGCACCGTATCTATATAAATTGACTCAAAAATTAGGTGCCGTTTTTTCAGATATTGGTGAACCTGAAGAATTTGAAAAGAACAGGACTGAAATAAATAATATTCTTATTAAGGAGTTATGAGATGAAAAATTTGGTATTAACAGAACAATCAATATTATTAGTGGCAAATACAATAAACGAGACTGTTTTAAAAAATAATGAATTTCAAAATTCTGATAAATATTATAAAATATCTATATCCGATGAAACGGATGTTATTCTTTCGGGAAAGTCAAAGGATTCTCATATACAAACACTGCCTTTTATAATTATAGATAAATGTTTTTTTGATGCATTTTGCAATAACTATAATATTATTTCAGATGCATTGTTGGAAATACAAAGTCTTGTTGTAAGATATAATCAAAATCATAATTTACTTGGCTATATTCCTTCGAAAGCATTTTGTAAAAACAATCGCATAGTTTTAAACGTTGATAAATACCATATATTTATAATAGTTAATACAAATCAGACCGGAGCTTTCTTTGTTTTTAATGTAACAACTTCTAAAAATGAGCGCATTGAAGATGCAACTCCAAATATGGACTTATTTGATTCTGTATTAAATTCTCGTACAACTATTGAGGATTTATATAATAAACAAAAAACAGAACGAAAAGTTTTAGTAGAAGACGATATAAAATTTGATTTATATTTTAATGATGAGCAACAAAGAGCTTATACTTATGAGGATTGGGTAAAGCATTTATCGCATTTGCAATCTGCATTCTTAAGTAAACCTGCCGAAAAGGCTATTAAACTACGGGGGCCTGCTGGAACTGGAAAAACTTTGGCTATGGAGCTTAAAGCGATAAAATTGATAAGAGAACATCCAGAATCAAGGATTCTTTTTACTTGTCATAGTTGGGCTGTTGCTTGTCAAGTCAGTGATTTTATCAGCAATTTGGATTATGAAGCTGGAACTAAAATTGATGCTTTCCCCTTGCTTTCGTTAGCAGAAAGTAAAGTCCCTATTGGAGATTATGACACTTTAATACTGGGAGATGACAGCTATAGTGGAAAAATTGAACAAATAAAAATCTTGAATGAAATAATTCTTGAATATCAAAAAAGTGATTGGAAATTATTACAGGCAAAATGTTCAAAAGAATTTAGAGATCAATTTAATTCTATCTCAGATGTTAACAAAAATTTTACATGGGATATTATGATTGAAATTACATGCATTATTATGGCTAATGGATTTAAACCAATTCAAACAGATAAAGAAAAATATTTTGAACTTGAGCGTAGAAATTGGATGATTGCATTAAATTCTAAAACAGAAAAAGAAATTATTTTTAATATTTATGAAAAGTTAATATATAAACTAAATGCAGAAGGAAAAATAACCTCAGATCAGATTATTAACGATTATATAAATATACTAACTATGTTTACATGGTTTAGGGCAAGAAAAAATGAAGGCTATGATTATATTTTTGTAGACGAAATGCAATTGTTTAATGCACAGGAAAAAGCTGTTCTTCAATATTTAACTAGAGATCCTCAAAAGTATCCTGTATTAATAATGGCAATGGATCCAAAACAATCTGTTGATGAAGTTTATTCAGAATACGGAGTAACCGATGTATTTAAAGGTATGAACCCAGAAATAGAAAAGGAACTTGGGAACCCTGTTGATATTTGTCTTACAGAAGCTTATAGATATACTAAACAAATATTGAAATTCTTAAAACATATAGATTCTTCCTATCCTACACTTGATTTTGGAGAAGATTGGAATAACAAAATACGAACTATTTCTTCAAATCAAGAAGACGGGATTCTACCTAAATTCTATTATTGCAAAAATAAGCACGATGAGATAAAAATGGCAATTAATAAAGCCAAAGAATTATCTGGAAGTACAAGGGTTGCAATACTTTCATTACAAGATGATTTATTTACCTTTTTAATAGAAGAAACAAAAAAAGATTGTGATTTTAAGTTAATTGATTCTTCAAAAGTTACACATACTCTTAAACATGTAAGAAGAAATGTATTTATTAGTAAACCATCATATGTTATTGGTTTACAATTCGAAGTCATTATTTTAGTTGGTTGCTACAGTATTTATAATGAGAATGCTCCAAATCAAAGTGGATATAAACGAAGGTTTTTAAATGATTTATATTTAGGTGCCAGTAGAGCTAAAAAAGATTTGTATTTATATAGTAATAAAGAAGCCATTGCTATTCCAGATGTTATAAAAACTGCATTGGATAATAAACTTCTTATACAAAAATAATACAAAAATATGGACCAAAAATTCCTAAAACGCTTTATTTCAGAATGTCCTCTTACAGATTTTTCGGAAAACGGAAACATTACTGAAAGACAATTACAGCTTGATGAATATTTAGAACAATTCACAAACTTCCTTTATGCAAATGAAAATAAACTTATTCAACATTTCTGGCAAGAATATATTGCATCTTCAGAAATTGGATTACTCCAGAATTCAGAAATGCTCAGAAGGTGTTTTATTTTTCTGGATTGTGCTGCTGCAATTTATAACTATACGGCAAGAAAAAGCAAAGGTAAAAAGAACTCTCAAATTGCAGAACATATTTCTGTTCAGTTGCAAAATGATTTGAATCAATATAAAAGTATTCTGCTTCTTGCAATGAATGGCTGCTTTAATAGTGTGATTGTTGAATATCGTTCTCTATATGAAAGTTTTGTAATAGGACAGTATCTTGTTCAGAATCCAGACTTAGTTCCTGTTTATAAAGACCATCTTCAATTTCTTAGATATCATCTTACTCAGCTTGTTGGAAACAGCACACCGGAATGGGATAAAATACACGATGATTATTTGAATAAATACGGGAAAGAGTTTGCAGAAAACTATGGCTGGACCAAAAGCAAAATTCCGAATAAAAAAGATAGAAAAATTGGAACTTTGGCAAAAGAATGTAATTTGGAAAATTCATTCACCGTTCTATACAAGTATTCTAGTAGTTATGTTCATTCTTCGGCCTTTTCAGTATCGACGAGACCAGATTTATCTCAGATAAAAATATTCTTTCAGGTTGCTATGCACTTTATAAAATCAGAGATAACAGATTATCTTCGAGAAAGCAAGCTACCTGCAAAAGATGAAGTTATTATGCGGAATATTCTGGTATTTTTATATCAGGATTTTGAAAAACTAGATAAAACAAATAATTCAATTTAATATTAATGAAGTCGTAAGGAGTTTCTTTATGTCTAACCTAAAACTAATCCACGGCAGTTGTGCCGATCAAACAGCAGATGCAGTTGTAAATGCTGCAAACTCAGGACTCTGGGAAGGCGGTGGCATCTGTGGCGTTATTTTTAGTAAATGCGGTCCTAAGGAATTAGCACAGGAATGTTCAAATTATCAAACTCCAATAAAGGATGGAAACGCAGTAATCACATCTGCCTGTAAGATGAAGAATGCAAAATACATTATACATGCAGTTGGTCCAGATTTCAGACAAACTCCAAAAGCCTTTCTTGAACTGTTTAATGCTTATTACAATTCACTTGTGCTTTTGAAAGATAATAATTTACACAGTATCTCTTTTCCGCTAATCAGTTCAGGAATTTTTGCAGGAAACCTTCCTAATCCTGCAGAAGAATCAGCTAAACAGTGCTGCAGGGCTTATAAAAAATTCATTCAGGACTATCCTGAGTATGATATTGATGTTCTGCTTTGTGCATTTACCTCCGCAGAATATAATGCTGCAAAAACTATATTCAATAATATAGAAAACAAATAGAAGGATAATTAATTTTTATCGGGCAGTTCAGCACGGAAAAGCTATTGTCATAGATGCAACTTCAGAGATGCTTGCAGCTTTAACAGAAGACGATGCTGACATTGTAAATAGAATTAATTTGCTGTTTGATATGATGGCTGAAGCGCAGGAAAAAGTTTTTGGCCCTATCGTGGAAAAGACTCTTAAAAAAAATTAAAATCTTCTATTAATATTAATACGGTGTTTATCGGGAACTTTTCCCGACTACCACAATTTGGTAGTAAAAATGGGTAGAAAAAAGTATTTTTCGTTATAGTTTGATATAGCGTTTTGCTTGACCAAACAGCAAAAACACCATAAAATTCAATTAAATTAAAAAGTTTCTACTCCAAAAGAAATTATTACGAAAGAAGAAATGATAGCAAATCTTCATAAAAATCCATATTACAATTCGATTGTTTCAGTTGTTCCTGATTTTGAAAAATACTGCGTTTTCCTGTTAATAAATGAATTACTTACTTATAACGGAAGCTGTCTTTGTCGTACTGATAACTGGTCCAAATACTATTATTCTAATCTGCTCTATGATCCATTTTTAAAACTTCTTGAAGTAAGAAAATTGATTGAAGCTTCCTACAGAAAGTTGTTTGGTCTTCCAGAATCCATGAAACCAAAAGCCCAGTATGGTGACACTTACATGGGATATGAAATTTATGTTAGAGAACCATTAAGGAAGATTCTGAAAAGTTGATAGGATTAAAATAAAACTTTACTTCAATTTGCTGACAGAACTTTACCAGATTTTCCCCCGATTCTTTTTAATTTCGCTTCTGATTTTCTTCAGTTTTAGTTTTCGTTCTTTGCTGGCAAGAGTAGGTTTTGTTTTTATCCGTTTTTTGGGAATAACTAAAGCCTGTACAATTTTTGCTTCAAGGCGGGAAAGTGCAATTTCACGATTTCGCTCCTGATAACGTTCATCGTCCACATCTAAAAAAAGACAATCTTCTTTGTTGATATTTGCTGAAAGTTTTTTGCGCAATCGTTCAATTTCAACATCACTAAGTCCATCAAGAGCCCCAATTGGCAAAATCAAATGAACTTTTGTGTTCACTTTATTCACATTTTGACCGCCATTCCCGCCACTCCTTGCAAAAGTCATTTGAGAATTATTGATTATTGATTCATGAAGCTTTGTTCGTTCCATCTATTTTCCATTCATTATAACATTAAAAATTCTAAAATTAGAATCATCTCGTGGCGAACAATAAATTGCAAATTCAATTGTTTCGAACGTATACTTAAATTCTTCTATTAATTTTTTATACGCACGAGCAACAACTTCAGGATTATTCATAAAAGCACCACACCCAAAAGCCCCTAGAATTACAACTTCATTTTTATTTGCCGCCGCAGTTTCTAAAATCTTTCTTCCACGTTTTATATGGATTTGTTCTAGTTCATCATCTGAAATCTTTGCAGTACTATTTCCATCACCAGAATTAAACGCATTGCTTGGACGTTCCCTAAGATTAGGCGCTGCACAAGTAATCACATTAACTTTTTTCCATTTATTTTCTGGCAAAAGACGTGGATAATTTGTATCAGATTTAAAAATCACCACATTAGGAGTATAAATCAAATCATCGTTATGAATAGGATTTGCATCACGCCTATGAGGTATATAAAAGTTTTTCCACATAAAATCTTCTGTAAGATTATAATAAAGGGTTGAACATCGACAAAGACTTTCTTCCTGAGCCGAAGAACCATTTACAACTCCTCCCCCAGGGGTACTCGCCGATGCAAAATTCAACACTGCAACATTCTTGCCATCATACCCCATCGACGCTTCAAATGTTCTCTTTTTTGAAACAATAATGTTTGCAGATTTTTCGTAAATCTGTTTTTCAAAAGCCACCGATTCATTTTCTAAAATCAACTTTTGTAATTTTGAAGACGATTTCCACGCCTGAATCAAAAGCGGGTTTGTCTTACATAATTTTTCCGTATCTTGAAATATTTCTTTATTTTCTTCTCTACTCATTTTTCACCTGAATATTTTTCCACAATTTGTTATAGATAAAAAAAGCGAGTTTTTGTTTTACGATAATGCAAAAATCGAAAAAACAAAACTCGCTAGGCACAAAGATTATGCACTCAGACGATATTTGCAATCGTTACAATTCTTGATACAGAGTTTTTCAATCTTGTTTGAAGAACATGGCACATCTATTTCTACCATGTGCTGAATTACTATGTCTTCAATTGTAACATCAAACAAGTGAGCAAGCACCAACAAGTTGTCGACTGTCGGGATGTTTTTTCCCTGTTCCCACGCATAAACAGCCTGAGGATATTCAAATCCAAAAATAGTCTGAATATCGTGTACAGAAAACCCATTTTTAATTCTGAGCAATTTAATTTGTGCACCAGTTGCCTTTAGATCAACAACCGGCTTTTGAATGGTTACGATCCTCATTGTTCTTTTCTCCTAAAACGCTAAACAAATGCTTCTGTTTTCGCATTTTTAATTAACGTATTTTCGTTTTTCTTCCTCTTAACAAAAAACCAATTATCTTTTGTGCTCTTCCTCTTTAAGCACAAAGCCAAGATGTGCGTTTTTTTATTGAATAGCAATTATGTTTGCTAATTGACGCAGCAGATAATTTTATAATGTCAAAAGAGTCTGTGCTCATTACGCACTCCTGTGTATAAGATAATTTCCACGCCAACGGCGCATTTTGGTTCTTTGTCTCAGGCTCTTTTAAACCAATGAGACTCGGCGATCGACTTTAAAAATATATTGTATATTAAATATAACTAGATAATTATTTTTTGTCATTAAACTTGTAGTTTAAAATTAAGAGAATATTATCTGATTTCTCCTCCTATCATAAAATTTGCTTTATTTCCAATAATAGCCTAGAATTAAAATACAAAAACAATCTTAAGGAATAAACCATGAAAGAAATAAATATAAAGAAATTACAGGACGCAGGATTTAAACAATTCGATTCAGAATATATTGGCAAAGTAAACAATCATTTTTTTAGCATTAAAGACAATCAAGCTTCAGAAGATTTGCTTTATGTTACAATAAGCATCGCACCTTCTGAATCAAAAAATATTCTTTTCAAATACCTCGATGATTTGCAAAAAGATAATAAAATCGATGACTATGAACTTACAAAAAACGAAATAAAAATCGCTCTTGTAGAAGATTCAATCTATACAATCGACATATTTTTAAGCGATTTATCAAAAGTTCTTGAAGAAATAGAAGCTAAAAATATTTGTAATTTCTGCGAAAATACAGAAAACATAGATTTATATGTTTCAAGCAAAGTTCATTCTTTTTTATGCCAGTCTTGTGGTGAAAAACTTTTAACAGATTTGCAGGAAGAAAAAAACATCAAGCCCAAATATTTGCTCGGATTTTTTGCAAGTTTAGTAGGAGCATTAATTGGTTCTGTGGTATGGGTTGTACTCGGAATGCTTGGTTTTATTGCTTCCCTTGCAGGTTACGCTATTGCATACGGTGCATTTTATGCTTACAAAAAAGTAAATTCTAAATACACAAAATTAGCAATTATACTCAATGTTGTAGCAATAATAATCGCATTCCTTTTTGCACAATATTCTGGAATTGTTTTTGAAGTTTTACGTGAATATAAAGCAGACGGAATAACTTTCTCAGATGCAATTCTTTACACAAATTATCTTTTTACAAACAAAGAATTTATTGTTGCTTTATTGCCAGATTTTGGTTTTGGTATTTTATTTGCATTTTTAGGTTCATTTAGAACTATAAAAGATAATTACACAAGCGCAAAAGAAGAAGAAAACTTCTATATCGAAAAAGTAGATTTCTAGCATTTTTTTCACACAAATGAGGGGTAATCTATGGAACATGAATTATTTATTAAAGAATTAAAGCCATCTATTTATCTTTTTGACGAAGCGCACATGTCTTCTGGTTATCTTGTTGTGGGAGAAAAAAAAGCTTGTTTAATAGATACAATGAACGGTTACAACAATCTTTATGAAGCAATTCGAAAAATTACAGATAAACCGATTGTAGTTGTAAATACACACGGACATCCCGACCATATTTTTGGAAATGTTTATTTTGACAAAGCGTTTATGAATCCTGCAGACAATGAACTCGCAGAATCATTCAAAAACATTCCAGAGTTTGCAGATGCCTGTAAAAAATACGGACTTTCTATGCCACCTTTTTCACCAATCGACGAAGGCGACATAATTGATTTGGGAGGAAAAACTCTTGAAATCTATAATATTCCGGGGCATACACAAGGTAGCATTCTACTTTTACTAAAAGAAGACAGAATCCTTTTTGCAGGTGATTCCATAAATCATCATCTTTGGATGCAAATTCCGGGCGCTACAACAATGGAAGAATTTGTAAAATCTCTTGATAGAATTATGTTTTTAGAAGAAAAAGCAGATTTTATTCTTCACGGTCACGCAAACGATTTTGATGATATTTCACTTATTCGTTGCTTAAGACAAGGTGCGTTAGAAATCTGTCAGGGAAAAACTCAAGATGATAAACCTTACAATTGGTTTGGTGGGATTGCTTTACAACATCCGTTCAGTTTGGAAGAAGGTAAACACTACACCCAAACTGACAGCGTAATTTGTTACAATCGATAATTTATTCTTCCCCATACAACGCTTTTAGAATTTCATACGCATTCATTAATTCAATCATTTCTTCTGTGTTTTCTGATTTTTTTACGTTGCTTGTATCAGGATGAAGTTGCTTTAATTTTTGATGATATATTTTTTTTATTTCTTCAAATGAATTTTCAGGCGTACATTCCAATTTTGAAAATGCACGTTCTTCTTTGGGATTGGGATTTCTTTTTAATTTAAAAAAAATTGAACTATTTTTCTTTTGCTCATCGTGTTCTTCAACTTTGTTTTCAAAAGAAAAATAGTTCGCTTCGTATTGTGGAATTTCACCTGAATCTAATGCATCTTTTAGAAAATCTCCTAATCTGTCGTACATCGATTCAGGCATAAATTAACAAATCTCTTCCATTAAATAATTGTTCCTGCAGGAATTGTAGCACCTTTACGAATAACAATAATTCCATCTGCACTATAGAATGAACCGTGGTCACCATCTTCGTAAACTTTGCCAGAAATACCGATTTGACAATTATCACCAATTTTTGCATTTTTATCGATGATTGTGTTAGCAATTTTACAGTTTTTACCAATTCCTGTGTTTGGCAAACCTTTTGCTGCATTTGCTTCTTTTTCTTCGTCCAAATCAAAGTAGTCAGCACCCATCATAATTACACCATTCAATTCTGTGCCTTCATTAATGATTGAGCGTACACCAATTACAGATTTATTCAATTTTGCTTCTGAAATAATACAACCTTCAGAAGTTAAAGATGCATTAATTTCTGCTTTATTAATTTTTGAAGGAGGAAGATTTCTCATGTGTGTGTAAATTGGTTGTGTTTCACCAAAGAAATCAAATGTTGGATTTGGATCACAAAGAGCAATGTTTGCATCGTAGAAACTCTTAATTGTTCCGATGTCTTCCCAATATCCGTCAAATACATAAGAATTGATTTTTTTCTTACCAATTGCTAAAGGTAAGATTTCTTTACCAAAGTCTGTGTATTTTTCGTTTTCACCAAGAAGAACTTCTTCCATTGTGTCTGCATTAAAAATGTAAATACCCATTGAAGCAAGATATTCTTTTTCTGCAGGAAGAGAACCGCGAGCTTCTGCTGGAATTTTCCATTCATCAATGTTTTGTGTTGGCTTTGGTTTTTCCTTGAATTCTTTTACACGATTTTCACCGTCAATTTTCATAATACCAAAACCAGAAGCGTCGTGACGATTTACAGCTGTTGTAGCAATTGTGATTTCAGCACCAGATTTGATGTGTTCATTCATGAATGCTTTCAAATCCATTTTGTAAAGTTGGTCACCAGAAAGAATGATGTAATGAGTTGGTTTTTGATTTTTGAAGTGAATAAAGTTTTTGCGTACAGCGTCAGCAGTTCCTTCATACCAACCTGAATGTTCCAATGTTTGTTCAGCAGCCAAAATTTCTACGAATCCGCCAGAGAATCTATCAAAGTTATATGAATTTGAAATGTGTAAGTGCAATGAAGCTGAGTTGAACTGTGTTAAAAGATAAATCTTTTTATAGCCTGAATTTATACAGTTTGAAAGTGGAATATCAACGATTCTGTATTTTCCACCAAATGAAACAGCTGGTTTAGAACGTTCTTTTGTCAAAGGATAAAGACGAGTTCCTTTTCCACCACCTAAAATAATCGCCAAAACTCTTGGCTCTTCGCATGTTGCCATAATATTTCTCCTAAAAATTTATAAGTATATATATATTTTAAAACTACTTTTCTATACAAATATTATAGGTCTGAAAATTAGAATTTGCAACTTTATAAAATCTTTTTTTTGCAACAAGGATTGGAGTACCTTTAGTCCAAAATCTTGATTTTGGATGAGCGCTTAGCGAAGTACGGAAAGCCTGTTTTTTGCGTTTATCGCAAAAAGTTGCCCTTATGGTTTGCAGAAGTTTTTGTTTTATCATAAAATAGAAGAATGAAAAAGAATGAATTAGTTGTTGCTTTTACTGGTGGCGGAACTGCTGGCCATATTTACCCGGGACTTGCGATTGCGGACGAATTAAAAACTTTGTTCGGCGCTCAAAATAAAAAAATCAAAATCTGTTGGATCGGTTGCTCAAGTGGAATGGATAAAAAAATTGTTCAAACTGCTTTGTCGGCAGATGGCGAACTTTTGACAGATGAATTTCACGGAATTCCTTCTGGAAAATTACGACGCTATTTTTCTTTGCAAAATTTCTTGGACATTTTTAAGATTTTTGCAGGTTTTATAAAAGCGTTTTTCTATTTGAACAAAATTAAGCCAAGCATTTTATTTTCTAAAGGCGGTTTTGTAAGCGTTCCTCCTTGTTACGCAGCCAAATTATTAAAAATTCCTGTTTTTACTCACGAATGCGATTTTTCTATTGGTTTAGCAAACCGTTTAAACTTAAAAGTTGCGGACAATATTTTCTTATCGTACGAACAAACTAAAAAAAATCTTTCTAGCGTAAATTGCCAAAAATCAGTTGTGATGGGAAATCCTGTTCGACCAATTTTTTATAATACAAATGCAGAAATAGGTTACGATTTTTTAGGATTGCAAAAAGAATCTATCACAAAACCAATTTTACTTGTTTTGGGCGGAAGTTCCGGAGCTAGACAAATCAACGACTTAGTTTACCAGAATTTGGATTGGATTTGCCAAAATTACATTGTTGTTCATCAAACTGGAATGCTCAACAACGACGATTCCAAAGAAAAACAATTACAAGAAAAATTCGCCGGTTCATATTTTGCATTCCCATTCATCTACGAACAAATGCCTCACGTTTTATCTATTGCCGACGTAATTTTATCTAGAGCGGGCGCAAATTCTATTTGGGAAGCGGCTGTTTTAAATAAACCGATGGTTTTAATTCCTTTGTGCGGAAGCGGAACTCGTGGCGACCAAGTTGATAACGCAAACTTCTTTGTAGAACAAAATGCATCTTGCATGTTATTAGGTGAACAAGCAAATTCAGAAAATTTGATTCAAGAACTTACAAAAATGTTAGACAAAGCACAAAGAGATGAGTATATTTTTAACTTGAAAAAGTTGATTGGAAACGAAAAACCTGCAAACAAAATTGCGAATTTCTTGTATAATAAAATTAATAATAGGGAGATGTTATGACTTTTGCATTTATTGACGTAATTTTTATTATTATTCTTTTGATTTTTTCTCTTGTAGCAACTGCGAGAGGATTCATTAAAGAATTTTTTGGAAAAGCTTCTTGGGTTTTAGGTCTTTTATTTGGTGTTTTATTTTACGAAAAACTAACAACTCACATGACAAAATTAATTGAAAATTTGTTGATTTCGCAAATTTTATCGTTCCTTTTAATTTTTATTGTAACTTTCTTAATCGTAAAAATTATTCAAACAATTGTTTCTAAATTATTTGAAGGTGAAATTATGAAAGGCCTTGATAAATCATTAGGATTTTTCTTTGGGCTCATTGAAGGTCTTGCAATCGTTTTTCTTATTATTTTCGTGCTTAAAAGCCAACCTTGGTTTAACGTTTCGCCTTTATTAGAAGGAAGTTTCTTTGCAAAAATTTCACTTCCTTTTATTCCACAAGCACAATCTATAATTCAAATGGATGCTGCCTAATGTTTGAAAATCTTGTAAAACAGGAAGTTTCAACTCTCCTTGTAAATGATATAAAAAACAATACTCTACCCGGCTCAATTCTTTTTGCAGGTTCCGAATCAAGTGGAAAATTAACAGCCGCTTTGGAACTAGCAAGAATTATGTCTTGTACTAGACCGAATAAAGCGGCTTGGAATTGTGCTTGTCCATCTTGTTTGCAACACAAATCGCTTGTTTGTTCAAATTTATTGCTTTTAGGACCTAGAAACTGTTTTTTAGAAATTTCTGCGGCAAAAGAAACTTTTTTGAACGCTTATAAAGAAAATGCATCTTTTTTAATTGCCACACGATATTTATTTTTACGAAGTATCAGAAAATTGCTTTTACGTTTTTCAAGCATTTTGTGGCAAGGCGATGATAAAATCAATAAAATTGGCGCAATTGTAGAAGTAATAAACGAAGATTTAGAACAACTAGATTTTCCTCGTGAATTATTACCTTTTGAACAAACAAAAGAATTGTGCGATAAATTATGTGAAAAAGCGCAAGAATTAGAAAATTCATTTTTACCAGATTCCATTTCAATTAATCAAATCAGAAATATGGAACAATGGGCTCACATAAAAAGTGAAGAAGGCAAAAAAACTATCATCATAGAAAACGCTGACAGAATGCAAACTAGCGTAAGAAACGCTTTGCTTAAAATCTTGGAAGAACCACCAGCTGATTGTTTATTCATTTTGCTTACAACAAGACGAAATGCTGTAATGCCAACAATTCTTTCTAGAGTCCGAACATATAATTTTAAAACTAGAACTCTCAGCGAACAAAACGAAGTTATTTCCCGCGTTTTCCACAACGATTTATTTAACGGAAGCATAAACGAATATTTATTAACATTTTTGCCAGTTTCTTTTTCAGAAATTCAACAAATTGCAGCCGATTTTTTTAAGACAATTGCGTCTTCAAATATTCCAAACGTAGCACAAACTGTAAAAAATTGCGCAAATTTTGAACCACGCATTGAATTGCGTATTTTCTTAGAAACAATTGCATTATGTCAAAAACCACTTTTAACAAATCCAAACGGAACTGAAGCGGCGGCCGAATCTGTAAAAGTTTTGCGCCAATGCTGGGAAAACGTAACTTTATTTAATCAATCTCCTGTAAGTGCCTTAGAAATCCTTGTAAAAGACTTATCCAAAATAAACGTGATGAATGACAGAATTTTTTCTAAAATATAAAAGAGGTTTAAAATGAGATCTTATGTAAATCGAGTTGCCCAAATATCATCCAAATTAACAAAAGAGCAGATTATTTCGTTACTAGATAAATTAGTTGATGAAAATGAAGATTTACGTTCTATTTTAGAATCCATAAACTGTGGGTTATTAATTTTGGACAAAAATTTTTGCCTCAGACAAAATAACACTGTAGTATTAAGTAAAATTCCATTTTCAGTACACCCCGAAGATTCAAAAACTTCACTCGTTCCAATTTGGGAAATAATTGATGATGAAGAAGTTTCAGCGTTTTTTAAAAAATGTTATGAAAAATCTGTAACAAATAGCACAGAAGAATTTACATTATCTAGTTCTACGGGTGTAAAATTTATAAGTATAGTAATAAGTCCACTTGTTCATAATGGCAAACTTTCTGGAAGCGTTGTTTTAGTTCGAGACATCACAGAAAAGAAAAACCAAGAAGTTCTTGTTCGTCGTATGGAAAATCTTGCAAGCCTAACAAATTTAGCCGCAGGAATGGCGCACGAAATTAAAAATCCTCTTGGTGCAATCAGCATTCATATTCAGCTTGTACAAAAAGCATTAGAAAAAGCCAGAGAAAATAATGACATTTTGCCAGAAAAAAAATTTGTTGAAAAACATATTGATATTGTAAACGAAGAAATTGAAGCATTAAACAAACTCGTCATTGATTTTTTATTTGCCGTTCGTCCACTAAAAGCTCAATTAGAATTAAAAAATCCAGCAAAAGTAATTAGAAAAATCGTAGAATTTTTTATTCCAGAATTTAATAGTTATCAAGTTGATATCGAGTGTAACTTTCCCAAAAACTCACCCAAAATTTTGCTTGATGAAAAATTAATGCGCGAATTAATATTGAATTTATCCCAAAATTCTTTACATGCAATTCAAAAACGCTTTCCTGAATGTCAGGAACAAGTTTCTTCTTGCAAAAATTTTATTGGTCACTTTAGCATCGAAGGTAACGTAAAAGACAACAGATATATTATTAAAATAAGTGATAACGGTTGTGGAATGGACGAAAAAACTATCGAAAAAGTTTTTGAACCTTACTACACAACTACCGCAAGTGGAACAGGGCTCGGAATGACAATGGTATACAAAATCATCAAGGAATTTTCTGGCGATATTCAAGTAAACTCTGTTGTAGACAAAGGAACAACTTTTACATTATCCTTCCCTATTTCTCAAAAAGACAAAAAACTTATTACAGAAAGTTCTGAAAATATATAAAATGTATATTTGAGGTGTTATATGAAATTTACAATTTTAACAATTGATGATGAAGAAAATATTCGTAACGGACTTGCAGACAATTTTGAATTAGAAGGCTACGAAGTAAAACAAGCTGCTAGCGGAAAAGAAGGTTTACAGCTCATAGAAAAAGGCGATATTGATTTAGTCATCACAGATTTAAGAATGGACGGCATTTCTGGTCAAGAAGTTGTAAATCAAGTAACATCCAAATATCCAGGGCTCCCAATTATTGTATTAACAGGACACGGAAGCATTGAAGATGCAACTTCTGCTATAAAAATGGGAGCATACGATTTTTTAACAAAACCGCTTGATTTAACACACTTAAATAAAATTGTAAAAAACGCACTTCAAGGTAGAGAATTAGCTCTTCAAAAAACTCAATTATTAAAAGAATTAAACAATTTTAAAACCTTAGACAAAATGGTTGGTAAAAGTGCAGAACTTAGAAAAGTTTCAGAAACTATTTCCAAAGTCGCACCTTCCAAAGCAACCGTTTTAATAACAGGTGAAAGCGGCGTTGGTAAAGAACTTGTTGCAGATGCAATTCACAATCTTTCTAACAGAAAAGACAAACCGTTTGTAAAAGTTCATTGTGCCGCATTATCAGAGTCCCTTCTAGAAAGTGAATTGTTTGGCCACGAAAAAGGTTCTTTTACAGGTGCGGACACAATGCAAAAAGGACGCTTTGAATTAGCACATGGCGGAACAATCTTCTTAGATGAAATTGGTGAAATCAACCAAAGCATTCAAGTAAAGATTTTACGTGTTCTTCAAGAAAAGAAATTTGAACGTGTTGGTGGCGAAAAAACAATTGATGTTGATGTAAGAATTGTTGCCGCAACAAACAAAAATTTAGAAGAAGAAGTAAAAGCAGGTCGTTTTAGAGAAGATTTATACTACAGATTAAACGTTGTCAGAATCCAAATGCCATCTTTACGCGAAAGAAAAGACGACATTCCTCTACTTGTAAAATCTTTCTTAAGAGAATTCAACTTAGAAAACGAAAAAAACGTCACAGGTTTTGATGCAAAATCTAAAGCAGCAATTCTAAAATATAACTGGCCCGGAAACATTCGTGAATTAAGAAACTGTGTAGAATGCGCAGTTGTTATGTGTAATGGTGAAGAAATCACCTTAGAAGATTTGCCAGTTTCTGTCAGAGAATCTGTAGAAGACAAAAATATCATTATTCCACACGGAATTACTTTGGACGAAGCAGAAAAAATCATCATCCAAAACAGTCTTACAATAGCAGGCGGAAACAAAACTAAAGCTGCCCAAATTTTAGGCATTGGAAGAAAAACTCTTCACAGAAAACTTCAAGAATACGGAATGGAAAGTGAATCAACTGAAGAAATAGAAGATTAATTTTTTAATCCAAACATTTCTTTCATGGTACGCCAACCAAGCATTGCACATTTTACTCTGGCAGGCATGTGACTAATATCTTGCAAAGCAGCAGCTTCATCTAATTGTTCTAATTGTTCTTCTGTAACAGTGCCCTTTATCATGTTATCAAAGATTTCTGCTAGAGCTAAAGCTTCTGTTTTTGTTTTTCCAATCAATAAATCAATCATCATATCAACAGATGCTTGAGAAATAGCACATCCATCACCTTCAAAGCCAGCGTCCACAATAACATCGTTTTCAAGTTTTAAGTGTAATGTAATATTATCGCCACAAGAAGGATTTACACCATTTAAAGATAAAGTCGCATTATCAATAGGTTCTTTGTGTGAAGGATTTATATTATGTTCGTTTAAAATTTCTCTGTAAAGTTCTTTTGTATCCATATTTATAAGATTAACTGAATTAAAAAAAAACTACAAGTAATTCAAGATTTTTTTCTAGTTATCATAAGAATTTGCGTCAATTGCAACAGTACCAAGATAAAGGATATTACTATAGATATCGTTAAAAGTTTCATCTATTCCAACACCTACAGCAAACATACACACGTACCAAATTCCTTCTTCAGTTGTTGTTGAATCATATTTTACATCAATATCATCTTTTGTTGGAACAAGATCATTTTCACCATCACGACCAAAATTAAACGTCGACTTTCCATCAACTCTAACAGGAAGTGAATAAAAATTTCCATCTATTTCTATTCGTGCAGCTTGAGCTTCTTCTCCTTTTAATAATGCTTCTTGATAGTTTTCTACATAATAATCTGTAAGCCTAATTAATACTTTTTGATCTTTTTTTCTTGACTGAACAAGAGGTATTCGATTATTTAATAAGCAATAATTGTATCCTTCAATCAATTGTGTAGGAGCACGAGAACTAGTTTTATCATCATTTGATAAAACTTTCAATTTATTTTTTTCAGAATCCATTGTCGAATAACTATTGTAAATCTTATAATAAATGCTAGTTCCAATAAATTCAGAAATATCAGCATTACCCCTTTCGTTTGTTAAAAACTCAAAATATCGATTTTCCCAATCAATATCAAAAATTTCGCCATAAAGTTCAGGTCTATAATTATAAACTTCAGGAGGTTCAATATAAATAATTACATCCAACCCGCACGAAAAAAAAAGGCAGATTGAAAAACAAAAAAACTTGATGAATTTACTTCTGTTTTTCATATCTACCCTTTAATTTTATAAAATTTTATATAATTATTCAGCTTTATTTTCAACTTGAAGAGCGATTACTCTTGTTTTTGCCAAATTAGCCCATTTGTCCGAAGGATATTTATCACTTACTTCTTTGTATGCAGCAACTGCTTCTGTGTAATTTCCAAGTGTTTCGAGTACACGTGCATAATTGAACAAAGCGTGTGATGCCAAAACAAAATCTTCATATTCTGCTGCGTCTTTGTATAATTTAGCAGCATCTTCTATTTTACCCAATTGTTCTAAACAAACAGCTTTATTGTAAAGTGCAAGAGGAGCTGTGTAAACTTTCTTACCTTTTGCAAAAGTTGCATCCCAATAATTAATTGCAGATTCATAATCTTTTTGCAAGAATGCAATTTCTGCAGCCAACATATTAGCTCTAACACCAGCAATTCCATTTTTCTTTAAGAATGGTTTTAATGCTTCTAAAGCAGCAGTTGCTCTTGTATCTAATTCAGCTTGTTCAAGAGTCGCAGAATTATTTGTCATCGAAAAAGAAATTTCATCGATTCTTGCAACATCTTTTGCTGCATTTTTTGAAGAAATAACACTAATACTAATAAAAGCAATAAGTGCAATAATAATTACTAAGAAAGAAACAAGTACAGCTTTTCTATTTTTTTCTAAAAAAGCATTCAATTTTGTTCCTGCTGATTTTTTAACTTCTGTTTCAGCCATAATAAACCTCTATTTTTTATTAATTCTTATACCTAATTCGTTGATTAATTTTATCACATAAGTACGTTGAATTCCAAGTATCTTTGCAGTTTTTGTTTGATTCCAACCATTTTTTTCAAGCATTTTCGTCAAATACTCTTTCTTAAAAGAATCAATTGCTTGCTTTAAAGTTTTATCATTTTCAGAATCATTCAATTTGATTTGAACATCAACAGAATTTCTAAAAACAATATCACTTGGGTTTACAATGTCATCTTTCGCAAAAATCAATGCTTGTTGAACAACATTTTTCAATTCAAGAATATTGAATTTCCAAAAATGATTTTCCAAAATCTGCAAAGCCTCTTCCGAAAATCCTAAAAAATTTGTACTTTGTAAAAAATTGAATTCTCTTACAAAAAAATTCGCTAATTCCCCAACATCCTCTTTACGCTGACGCAAAGGAATAAAATTCACAGGAATTGCACTTATGCAATAATACAAATCAGCATTAAAAGATAGATTTTCAACTTTTTCTTCCAAATTACTGTTAGAAGAAAAGAAAAATCTATGCTTTATTTTTACAGTTCTGGCATATTTTATAATTTCTAACAATGTATTTTGCAAATCTAAAGACAACAAATCCACATTATTAAAACAATATGTCACAACTTTTTTATTTGTATTTGAATTTTCCAACTTACTAATGTTGCTTTGTAAATTTTCAAGGCTATTTTCAGTTAGATTTTTACAATTTATGATAAAAAAATCTCTTTCATTACCACTTAAATGTTTGTGAACAGATTTTGCAAAATGTTTTTTACCAACGCCCGTTTCACCAATCAATAAAACACAAACATCCAATAGAGAAACTTTGTCTACTAATGAATTCATTTCTTTAGCAAATGCACTTTTTCCTACAAAATGATTATTCATAAGATTAGATTCCCCTATTCAATTTTTAATTCAAATAGCAAATATCTTTACATAACAAAACGCATTGTAGCTCAAAAACAAATGAACTAACAATGCGTTTATTAAGAAAACAAAAATTATATTTTTTAAGAAATATTATTCTTCATTTTTTGTTTTTAACAAATCACCAAGTGTGAATGCTCCGTCACCATCATCATTTGCGCTTGACATGTATTGAGAGATTTCATCACGTTGTTGTTTTCTCTTATATTCACGAACAGAGAAAGCAACTTTTTCCTTATTTGTATTTACATCTACAACATATACGTTGATTTTGTCACCAACATTATATTTTGTAATTGCTTCTTCATAAGGAACTTCACGATCATCACTTAAGTTTGCTTTGTTAATAAGTCCTTCAATACCGTATGGAGCTTTTACAAATACACCAAAATCAGTAATAGAAGTAATTTCACCTTCAAGTGTTGAACCTACTTTGTATTCTTGAGCAAACTGAACCCAAGGATCATCTGTAAGCTGTTTAATTCCCACTTTAATTTTGTGAGATTCAGCATCGCATTCAATTACACAAACTTCAACTTCTTGGTCTACAGAAAGTTCACTGCCTGGGTGTTTAATTTTCTTTGTCCAAGAAATATCTTCTGCATGTAAGAAACCATCAATTCCTTCTTCCAAAGCAACGAAAGCACCTACATTTGTAATTTTTACGATTTTTCCAGTTACTTTTGTTCCAACAGCATATTTTTCTTCAATTGAATCCCAAGGATTATCTGTTGTTTGTTTTAAACCAAGAGAAACACGACCAGCTTGAATATCATATCCAAGAATCATTGCTTCTACATCTTGACCAACATTAACCATATCAGAAGGTTTGCTTACTTTTTTTGTCCAAGAGAATTCACTAATGTGAACTAAACCTTCAATTCCTTTTTCTAATTCAACAAAAGCACCAAATTCTGTAAGTTTAGTAACTTTTCCTTTAACAACATCATTTACATGATATTTTTCTTCAAAGTGAACCCAAGGATCTTCTGTAAAGTGTTTAAGAGAAAGATTAATTCTCTTATCAGCAGGATCAAGACGAATAACTTTTAATTCAATTTCCTGTCCTTTTTTTACAAAATCTTTTGGTCTAGCAACGTGTCCCCAACTCATATCATTGATATGAAGAAGACCATCAAAACCACCAAGGTCAATGAATGCACCAAAACTTGTAAAACTTTTTACAGTACCTTTTACAGAGTCACCAATATTTACTGTATTAAAGAAATTATCTCTTTTTGAATCAATCTCTTCTTCAAGATACTTTCTGCGATTAACAACAGGATTAAGTTTGTTATCTGAATAAAGACGTTCAATATAAAATTTAGATTTTAAACCAAGCAATGATTCTGGTTTTTCAACCTTTTCACTATCTGCTTGACTAATTGGCAAGAAAGCAGCTCTATCAATACCAAGATTAACTTCGTATCCACTTTTTACTACTTTAGAAATAACACCACTTACAGGAGTTTTATCCTTATAAGCTTGATTTACTTCTTTGAGCAAGCGTTTTGAATCAGCTTTCTTTTTAGATAGAACAGGACCATTTGAATTATGACCTGTCAACAATGCATGAACCTTATCCCCTTCTTTTGGCAGTCCTTCTGCAAACTCAATTGTAGGGATTAATCCCTCTGATTTGTCTCCAATGTCCACATAAACATAATCATTTGTAATTTGAACTACTGTTCCTTCTACTAATTGACCAGCTTGTGGTGCACTAAACTCCTTGAGAGATTCCTCTAACTGTGTTTGGAAAGTCCCTTTGGAGCTCTGGGATGCTTCCTTTTCCACTTCCATTTCTTCCATTTTAAACCCTTATTTATTAATTTGTCTTAATATTATGTCACAAACATTATCTATCGTCAAGTCAGAAGTATCGATATACAAAGCGTCAGGAGCCACTTTAAGAGCACCTTCTTTTTTGTTTTTATCTATTTCATCACGTTTGGCAATAGATTCTTTTATTTGTTCATAAGTCATATCACTTACACCTTGGTCAAAGCGACGTTTTGCTCTAACTTCAACAGAGGCATCAAGATAAATTTTTACTTCAGCGTTAGGAAAAACAACCGTTGTCATATCACGACCTTCACAAACGATACTCAAAGATTTTGTTGTTTCTCTCATCAAATCATTTACAAGATGTCTGATTGGAACAATTGCACTTACTTGAGCTGCATTTTCGCTTACAAAATCGTCGTGAAGATGATGAGTTATATCTTCCCCGTTCAAAATAAAATGTGCATTATCATAAATAATTTGTTGTTTTTTACAAAAATCTAATGTTTTTTCTTCATCAGAATAATCAATTTTAGCATTCATAATTGCATAAGTTAAAGTTCTGTAAAATCCACCACTATTCAAAAAAGTAATATTCAATTTTTCTGCTAAAATTGAAGCGATTGTACTTTTTCCAGTTCCAGCTGGACCATCAATTGCAATAATCATCAATATACCTCTTTTTGTTTTGTTGTTAATGATAATAATTCAGAAACTTCATTTTGCGACAAATCTCTAAATTCACCGGGTTTCATATCTTGAATACTAACGTTTCCAATTCTTACACGAGTTAATGATTTTGTCCCAATATTAATTGAGTCTAAAACGTTTCGAATTTCACGATTTTTCCCTTCTATAAGAACAATTCTGATTTTTCTATCTTTTAAAATTTGGGCATCTCGACATTTATAAAAAACACCGTTTGCTCTTATTCCTCTTTTAAAATTTTCTGGAAATTCTGCAGGAATATTTTGACTTGTTTCTACTATATATTCTTTTTCTAATTCAGCAGAAGGATGAGATAATGTGGCCGCAAAATCGCCGTCATTTGTAAAAATAATCAGTCCTTTGCTATACATATCAAGACGACCTACATTATAAAGTCGCTCTGAATATTTTTCTTTTAATAAATCTGCGGCAACAGGTCGTCCTTGTTCATCAGACATCGAGCAAACAAAACCTGCTGGTTTATTTAACAAAACATATCTTTTTTTATTTTCTAAAAAGATTTTTTTTCCATCCACAAGAATTTCATCGTCGTCGCCAACTTTTATTCCCATTTCAGTTACAATTTGCCCATTTACACTTACTCTGCCATCTAAAATGATTTTTTCTGATGCACGACGACTCGCAACACCACAATGAGCCAAAAAAACTTGTAAACGGATTTTTTCAGAATTATCTTGCAAGCTCAAATCTCTGTGCCTCATCTTCGTCAAGTTTTGGTAAATCAGCAATACTATTTAATCTGAATAATTTTAAAAATTCTTTTGTAGTTCCAAATTGAGTTGGTCTTCCTGGAACTTCTTTTCTTCCAACTTCCTTTATTAAATTGCGTTCAACAAGCAATCTAATCATATTATCTACACCAACACCTCGAATCGATTCTATTTCTGCACGTGTAATTGGCTGAGAATATGCGATAATAGCAAGAGTTTCCATTGCAGAACGAGACAAACGCCCTTCTCTCTTTGAACCATATTGTTCTTTTAAAACATTCCAAAACTCTTTTTTCGGAACTAAACACCAACCGCCAGTAATCATTGATAATTCAATACCAGATGATTCTTCAGCATATTTTTCTTTAAGGTTTTCAAGAACTTTTTCTACAACTTCTTCCGATAATTCAGCTCTATTTGATATTGTTTTTACAGTTACAGGTTCACTTTCAAGAAATAAAACAGTTTCTACAAGTGCGGTTTCTTTTTCAAAATCCATTTTTTCACCACATTAATTAATTTGTTGTTAATTCTTCTTCGGAAGGAATATACCCATCCGATTCATTGTTACAACATATCTTTATATCACCAAAAAGTTTATTTTGGAAGATAGTTATCATTCTAAATTTTACAGCTTCAAGAATTGCCATAAATGCACAAATAATATCCATTGCATTTCCCGGTCTTGTCAATAAATCAGTGAACATACATTCTTTTTTATTATCAAGCAATTCGTTCATCAGCGTAATTTTTTCATTTACAGAAATTTCTTCATACATATTCAAAATTTTTTCATTTGAATATTTGCTCATCATTGATTTAAAAACAGACTGCATTTGTTGAAGCAGTTCCCATGTATCAACTTTTTCCCACATGCTTTCAGTTTCATCAAATGGTAATACACGCTGAATTTTCTTACGTTCAAAGTTCCATTCAGAATCATCTTCTTGTTCTTCCATTAAAGAAGATAATTTCTTAAATTTCTGATATTCAATCAATTTATCTACCAATTCTTGACGAGGGTCTTCCATTTCCTCACCATCAAATTCAACTTCAATAGGAAGAAGCATTCTACTTTTTATGTAAATTAATTTTGCAGCCCAGCTATAGAATTCAGAAAGGTTTGCTAAATCAGTCTCTACCGCGTAATCCAAATATTCCAAATATTGTTCTGTAATTTGCGCAATTGGAATGTCGTATATATTAATTTTACTTTCGTGAATTAATGTCCAAAGCAAATCTAATGGACCTTCAAATTCACCAACTTGATATATCTTTTTTATTTTTTCTTTGCAAGTAACATTAGACTCATTTTCAATTTTTACTTCTTGTTCCATAAAAACCACCATTCAAAGAAAACAATTCAGACGATAACATATATTTTTCAACATCATCGTGCTTCAAGTTTTCTAAAAAATTAATATATTCTTGTGCAATATTAACATCGGTAGTTTTTTGCAAAATCTCAATAGCAGGAATTAAAACAAATGGTCTTTCTTTTATTCTGATATGTGGAATTTGTAAATCGGGATGATTTATGACCTCGTCTCCAAATAATTCAATATCAATATCCAAGGAACGAGGTCCAAATCTGATTTCTTTTTCTCTATTTCTTCCATATTTTTTTTCAATTGTATGGATTTTTTCTAATAAATCAAAAGCATTCAAATCATCAGCAACAAAACCATAAGCAACCATATTGTAAAAATCATCTTGATTTTCCACATACATAGCTTTGGTTTTGTAAACTGATGAAAAAATAGAATTGGCTAAAATGGTATTCAATTCAAAGCAAGCATTTTTCAATATCTCCAAAGGCGACATTTGATTAAAACTTTTGTTCGAACCCAATCCCAATAAAACTCTTTTCAAAACTAGAACAATCCTTCTGCCAAAGATTCTGGAGTTGGAGAAGTAGGTTTTGCAGTTGAATCTGAAACCTTTTCCACACTAGAATCTTGTTTTTTTACAGAATCACTTTTTGCAGCAACAGGTTTTCCATCTTTAGTTTTTAATACTTGTCCAGGAAAAACCTCTGCACGAATTTTCTGTTCAATTTCAATTGCAAGTTCCGGATGTTGCTCAATAAACATTAAAGCGTTTTCTTTACCTTGACCAACTTTTATTTCACCCATTGTATACCAAGCACCACGTTTATCAATAATTCCGTGTTTTACAGCCGAATCCAACAAACTAGCTTTTGCAGAAATTCCTTTTCCAAAGTAAATATCTAATTCACATTTTCTAAAAGGAGGTGCAACTTTATTTTTTACAACTTTTACACGAACTCTATTTCCAACTGCATCTTCATCACCTTTAGAATCAATAGATTCAATTCTACGAATTTCAAGACGAACTGAAGAATAAAATTTCAATGCGTTTCCACCAGTTGTAGTTTCTGGATTACCAAACATAACACCTATTTTCATACGAATCTGATTGATAAACACAACAATACAATTAGATTTTCCAATAATCGCAGTTAATTTTCTCAAAGCCTGACTCATCAATCTAGCCTGAAGTCCCATATGAGAATCTCCCATATCTCCTTCAATTTCAGCTTGAGGTGTCAAAGCAGCAACAGAGTCCACAACAATAATATCAACCGCACCACTTCTAACAAGATTTTCTGTAATTTCTAAAGCCTGTTCCCCAGTATCTGGTTGAGAAACCCAAAGTTCATCAATATTTACACCAAGATTTTTAGCATAAACAGGATCCAAAGCATGTTCTGCATCAACAAACGCTGCAACACCGCCTAATTTCTGTGCTTCAGCAATAGCGTGCAAAGCCAAAGTTGTTTTACCAGAACTTTCTGGTCCATACATTTCGATTACACGACCTTTTGGATAACCACCTATACCTAACGCTTCATCAAGTAAAATCGATCCCGAAGGAATTACTTCTATTCCAGAAGCATTTGCCTTATCTCCAAGTTTCATCAAAGAACCTTGTCCAAACTGTTTTTCAATCTGAAGCCTAGCAGCTTCAAGTGCTTTCATTTTTTCCGACGTATCCATCGAAGTAGAATTTGCCATTTAGCCATTCCTCCCTATATATAATATGGCTGATTTTGATTTTTTCGGACCACTGTTCTCAAAAAAAAATTCATTTTTTTTAAAAAAAACAGCAAAAATTCTTAATTAATCTGTATAATTGTATAGTATATCAGTATTTTTAAGAGTAGACAAGTCTATTTTAAACTATCATGCACACTTTGATAAACTGCACGACCTTTTAAATAAATTTTGTTATCTTCAGCTTTTATTTGTCCCAAGATTTTCAATGGTTGTTCTGGAACAATGTTTGGATTTTCTGCAAATTTTACATCAATAATTCCATCCACTTTTACCATTGAATCATACCCAACTAAAAGTCTACATGAATATGAACCATCTTCATTTTGAATTGCATCAGAAATTCTTCCTGACCAAACAACCCAACAATCCAAATATAAAGAAGATTCTTTTTCTACTTCTGAAAATAACGGAACATCAGAAATTGTATCAAAAGTTGGAACTGTCAAATAATTCATCAAGATTTGTGCTTTTTGTTTAATAGACAAAGCCGCATTTGAATTTAAAATTCTATTTATTTCAACTTGAACTGCATTATCCCGATGAACCTGATAATATTTTAACGCATCAGAATAACTTTTTGTAATTTCTGAATTAGATAAAATATATTTCATTGATTGTGAAGACAAATCTGTTTCTTGCGCATTGTTTTTTTCATCTGAATTTAAAACAAGTGAAGACAAATCACCACGCTCCCCTGTTGCATAATTATTTTTTGGTAAAAGAATTAATGTTAGAACACACCCCAAAACGCCTGCGCAAAGAGGAATAAGAATTCTTGCTACTTTCTGTGGATTTACACCCAACGGCGGATAAAATTGTTCAATACGCCCCGAATCAACCCATCTGCAGATTGTATCATAATCACCACGAGTTCTAATAAATTCTATAGCATCTAGGGCAACCTGATTATTTGGATCCATATTTTTTATATCAACGTAATATTGAAGTGCTCGTTCAGTGTCTCCACGTCTTAAAAAAATTGCCGCTTGCCCCAAAAGAAGTCTAACATCTGTCAATTTTATATGACGTGCTTTTTGAAAATACGAAGAAGCAGTTCCAATATCACCAACGTACAAACATGAAATACCAAGCAAAAGATAATATTCAAAATTATCTTCATATATATCACGCTTATTTTCCAAGAGTTTTATAGTGGTGTAAAATTTTCTTCTACGCAGGTATTTCCATGCAAGAGTTAAACTATCTTGTGTCATTTATTGCCTCAAAACAGACAAAATAGCATCTAATTCAGCATTAAGTTGCAATAATTCAGTTCGATTCAAGGCTGTTCCAGATTGTTCCAAGTTAGCAATTTTATCTAAAAGATTTTGAATATATTCTGTTGTCAATTGCTCTTTTGATAATGAAGTTACATCAAATTTTACTTGAGGAACAACGTTATCTTCTTTTACTTCTTCAACAATTTCTTCTACTTGAACAGGAGTAATTTCTTCAATTGCCGGTTTAATTTCCTGAACATTTTCAGGTTCTTCTATTACTTGAACTTCAGATTCTTCTTTTACCTCAGGAACAACTTCAATCAATTCTATTACCTTTGGTTCATCTTTTTTCTTTTCAGTTGGAGCATTTTTTAAAAAATCAACTTCATTTTTTTTAGCAGGTCCCATATATAACGCTCCTTTAGGAGAAGCATCACCAGTTGCAAATGCCATATAGAAAATTTCATCAAATGATTTTTCAGGCTCCAAATTTTTTGGAATCCAATTCACACTAAAAGCGGAGTTATTATATGACAAAATCGTATCGAAAGTTCTGTAGTTTTGCATATTTGGTTCCCACGCAGGAGTATTTAGTGTTGAGAAATTTGCAAAAGCAACAAAATCTATAGGGGTAACATCTTTTCCTTGAAAGAAAATCTGCATACTTGCATTTACATTTTTTGATAAAAACCAAGTATCATCATTAAATCTTCTATATGATGTTTCATTTTTAATTGCAGAATTATTTTTTACATAAAAATGATGTCTATCTGTTTCTCCCAAAACTGTGTCCATAATTAATTTGAGAGCAAAATCTTTTTTCTTTTGTCCTATGTTTTGTACATTCGCTGTAACTTTTATCATATCAGCTTCACCATCTTCTGTAGAAGCCAAACAATCAAACATTACTGTTACACTTGCAACCTTTGGAATTGTGTAAAGAATTTCACACCCATTTTCTGTCGTTCGTGCATAAGGCTGAACATTTGTATCATCATTTAATTTATAAACCTTTTTCCCAGCTTTTAAATAGAAAGACGACAATACATATTCATTTGTCGTAGACATAACAGGGATATGTTTTTCATCTTCATTAATTACATAAAAACAGAAAGAACCTAATTTTGGCTTTATTCTGATATTTATAATCCCATTTGTATAATCAATTGGTCTATTTGAAGTTTTTTCCCAACCAAGATAATTCTTATTTTTTTCAGATTTTTTTTCATCAGATTCTTCTTCAGTTTGATTTTGTGATAAATCCTCTTGCTCTGCAACTTCATCCACAGCTAGATTTTTTGACGATGAACATGAAAAAGCAAAAAAACTAACTAAAACAATTAATATCGCAATAATTTTATTTTTTTTCATAAAAAACCTCCTATCTATTACTCACCTTGTTGTCTTTCATTTAATAATTGCTGAATAAGCAACGCTTTCTCTTTTATCACTTTTATTTCATCGCTATTTTGTTGCATAGCTTTTAAACTTTCTTCTATTCTTTGGTTTTCAATTTCCTGTTTAATTCTTTGATTTTCAGCTTCTTGAAAAGCCTTTTCTTCTTTTAATTGATTAATTTGTGATTCTAAATCTTTAATTTGGTCTTCCAGATTCTTATTTCTTTTTTGGGCATCTAATAACTTATCTTTTGTAGAATTAATTGCATCTGAATTATAAAGTTTTAACTGTTTTTCATAATCTTCTTTTGCAGCTAGATACTCTTCGCCAGTCTGTTTTAATAAGTATAAAAGTTTTTCTTCTCTAGAACGTTGAGCAATACTTTCCATTCTAAACTGAGCTGCAGCAACTTTATCACAATCAGGATATTCATTTATAATTCTTTGGTAGATTTCTTCTGCTTCTTCATAATTGAATTCTGCATAAAGCGATTCTGCAATTAAAAATAAGGCAGAAGGATACAAATCATCATCTGGATATTGGTGACAGAAATCACTCAAAACTACAATTGATTTTTCGTACTGACCAAGACTGTATAAGATTTTCCCTTTTGTATAACAAATACGAGAAACATACATACTTGAAGGATAATTCTTTAAAAATAAATCACAATTGATTAATGCACTTTCATAATCGTTTGCATATAATTCAGCTGTAATTAACATATAATACAAATCTGGATTTTCGTATTCTGGATAAGTTGCAACTTTTCTAAACATAAAAACAGCGCTTGTCCATTCACCTCTTGAATATGCCTGACAGCCTTGTACAAAAGACGCATCAGCAACTTCAGAGGAAAAAGCAACTGTATTCATAAAAACAGAACAAATAAAAGAAAGAATTAAAATTTTCTTTGAAAAAAATTTCATATCACTACCCCCGATAAAATCGGCAAATCATTTAATTCCGAAAAACTAAAGCTTTAATTCCCCACTAAAGAAAGCAGAACCCGATACAATTACATCAACACCAGCGTCAATTACAGACGAAATTGTAGTAGGATTTATTCCACCATCAACTGAAATTAAATACTTATATCCACGTTCTTCACGCAATTTATTCAATTCCGCAATTTTCTTTACACAAGAAGGAATTAAAACTTGACCACCCCAACCAGGATTTACAGTCATTACTAATATAATATCGGCATATTCAAGGATTTCCGCTATAGCAGAAACAGGCGTAGAAGGAACAATTGCAACTCCGGCCTTTTTTCCTTTACTTTGGATATATTGAATTAATCTATGAGAGTGAACACAAGCTTCATGATGAAATGTAATCCAATCAGCACCAGCTTGGATAAAAGAATCAACCTGTGTTTCAGGATGTTCGACCATTAAATGAACGTCAAAAGGCAACGACGTCAAAGGTCTTATTGAACGAACTACTGGTTGTCCATAAGTAATCTCTGGAACAAAAGAACCGTCCATTACATCAATATGAACTGCACCACCATTATTCAACTCAATTTGTTTTAATGCTTGTGCTAACTGAGAAAAATCAGCAGATAATAAAGAAGGAGCTAAAATCTTATTTTTCATTTATCTTCAATAATATCAAATCATTTTTATATTGTAAACTCAAAAGATTTATATAAAAAAATAAAATGTTTTTTAAAATAATGCTTGACAGATTACAATATTCATTGTATATATTTTGACCCATTTTTTTTATTTTTGCATAATCTTTTATTGACTAAAAAAATGCAATCTATCATAATAATCTATAGGCATGATGAAAACTCAAACTGAGATTAGATTAAGAGAAGCTCTTTCGTATATCGAGAATGCAGATCCCCAACAAGCAAGCCAAATCACAAGCAGACTTTTTGTGGATGATATTGAATCTGAGGAAGTTTTTTTTACAAACCAATGTTGTTCCTTTTGGATAAACACAAAAAAACAACTTGAATCAACTACAGATTTATACGAAAAAGGCGACAGATTTTTTTCTGAATGGAAATCTTTTCTTTCTTGGTGTAACGTTCAAAGTTATATCTACAAAGAAGCTCTTTATGCTTTCCAGAAGGGTTATTTTTCTGATGCATTAACATTTTTTCAAGGCAGATTAGAAGACAAAGAACCTCGACAACGTGCCGAAAGCTACCGAAAAGCAGGTTTATGTTACAAAATGCTTGGGAATTTTGAAAATGCAAAAATGTGCCTTACGTCCGCAAATAACATTTATCCAAATATCGCACCTGTTCTTGCAGAATTGGCTGATTGTTATGCTTTATGTGGAGAAAGTAAATTTGGAAAAGTGCTTTTTAGAGAAGCGTTTTTTATTAATCCAGAAACAATCGATTTAGATTTTTTGGAATCTGAATTAATTGAATGCCTTGTTAAAAAGACAAAAGAAAAGGGATATTCCAACAAATATCTTCTTCATTGGATTCCTGTTTATGGAGTTTTATCTGGCGTCTTAAACATAAAACGTGAATTAAATGCTCAGGAAGTAGGCAGATTAAAACAGGCAATTTATGCAATGGAAAACGATTTAAAAGATCCTTCCTGCGATAAAGAGCTGCTTACACCTAAGTTGTTAAATCACTACTTTAGATTAATTGATCACTTTATCATTACAAATGAAGGTGATAACAGAATCAATGAAATCTTAATTAGAATAAAAATTTTGGATACATCAATTTACGAAATGTATAAGAAGTAGTCCTTTATTAAAATAAATTTGAAATTTTGGCTTTATAGGAGTTTTTTTATGGCAGAAAATTTAGTTACATCAGTTCAGTCCATGTTGAAAGAAGAATTATGGACTCGTGAAGCTATCAATAATTATACACAGAGCAAAATTAATGAACTCTCTTCAATTATTGATCAAGCTCGTAGTAACAATTGTGTTGACGAAGTACTTGCAGTTTGTGAAGAACATCTTTCTCACACAAAAGAAAGTATTATCGCTCTTTATCTTGCAGGAATTCTTTCTATCCAAAAAGATCGCATTGATAATTCTTACTTAATCACACTTGTTGATATTTTCCAAAAAAACCATAAAGAAGCTATTGTTGTAAAACTCTGTGAAGACATTTTATCTGATGATGAAAATAACAAATTTGCTTTAAGAACTCTTGCTGAATGTTATGTTGCAGAAGGTAAGCCAGAAGTTTGGGGACTTTACGAAAAAATCGTAAAAATTGACTTTAAAGAAGCTGAATTGGCAAAAGTTCTTGCTGACCATTATTCATCTTTAAATGATATGGAAACAGCAATCAACTACTACAAAAAATCAATTCTTCGTTACATCAACATCGAAAATTACAACGCAAGTAAAGAATTATGGTCAAAACTTGTAACATTAATTCCAGAAGAAATTGATTTCTTCCAACTTTTGCGTCGTAAAATTGCAAAACGTTTTAGTGCATATAAAACAACAACTTTAATGCAAGAACTTTACGATTGGTACAAACAAAACGAAAAATGGGACACAGCAATCAGCATCCTAAAACAAAATTTGGAAGTAGAACCAAAAGATTCTTGGGCAAGAAAAGAACTTGTTGATTGTTACACAGGAAAATATAAAGGTCACAGCCATTTAGATGAATACATCAAATCATCAAACTTAAACCAAAATTATCGTAACGTTTTTGAAGCAATCAACGACTTTGAAAAACACATCGCTTTTGATAAAAACAACTACGTTTTCCACAGAAACTGGGGCGTTGGTCAAATCAAAAAACTCGAAAAAGATACTTTAACAATCTACTTTGGTGAAAAAGAAGGTGCTCACAACATTTCTCTAAAAATGGCTGTAAGCGCTTTACAACCTTTGGCAAGAAACCACATTTGGGTTTTAAAAAGAGTTGCACCTGCAAAACTCGTAACTAAAGTAAAAACAGACAAAGTTTGGGCTTTGGAAACAATTATCAAGAGTTTTGATAACAACTGTGATTTCAAAAAAATCAAAGCAGAACTTGTTCCAGAAATTCTTACTCCTGGAGAATGGACATCTTGGAATTCTGCTGCAAAGAAAATTCTTGATACAAATGCAAAATTTGGTGTAAATCCAAACGATATTAATATGTACACAGTTCGTGACCACGAAATTAGTACAGAAGAAAAACTTTCAAACGAATTTAAAGCTCAAAAACAATTCTTTGCTCGCGTTGATATTTTGATGAAATTCTTTGAAAACGATGAAACAAATAAATCAAGTGAATTGTTCACTGAAATGCTTGAATATTTTACAGGTTACTTAAAAAATATTTCAAAAGTTACAGAACAAGTTCTTGCATCTTATTTGGTTATTAAACATTTAGGCGCAATTGACAGCCAATTTGACTATCAATGTTCTTTCACTTTTGCAGAATTGTATAATAAAATTGAAAATCCACGCCAAATCTACGAATTGTTAAAAGACACAAAAAATACTTCGTTAAGAAAAGATTTTATTAAATCAATCAGAATGTTACCTGATTGGAATGCACAATATATCAGACTTTTCCCAACTGTTTTGGACGGAGATTTGTTAAAAACACTCGTAAAAAATGGATTTACAGAAGACGTACAAAAATTAATTCGCACAAGTTTTGAACAATTCAAAGATTATCGCGAAACAGTTTTATTCTTCTTCAAAGAATGTCAGACAGAAGATTGGTACAAAGAAGCTGGTGTTTCATACGAAAGACAAATTATTACTCTTATCAATTTGATTGAACTTACATTCCGTGAAATTAACAACCATGTAAATTCAACAGAAAATAAGAAAATCAATAAAAATGCAACACTCTTGTTGTTCAAAGACAATGCAATTTTTGAATATATGTTCAGCAAAGATAAAGATACAGTTAAAAAATTGTATACACTTATTGATGATATTCAAGACATTGATCCATCATACAAATCTACAACACGTAACAAAATTCTTGAAAAATACCCAGATTTCAAATTCCGTGTATCAAACGAAAAATCTGCACAACCAACAGGAATGCTTGTTACTGCTAAAAAACTTGAAGAAAAGAAAGCTGAAGCAGAAAAAATTGAAAAAGAAGAACTTCCTGCTAACGCAAAAGATTTGTCTGATGCAAGAGCAAAAGGCGACTTGAAAGAAAACGCTGAATATCACGCAGCAAAAGAAAGACAGCATTACCTTTCACTTTCTCTTGATAAACTTAAAGAAGAACTTGCTCGTGCAACAGTATTTGATCCATCTACAAGTACAACTGCAATTGTTTCTTTTGGAACAAAAGTTGTTTTATTGAACAACGATACAAACAAAGAAGAAACATTTACAATCCTTGGACCATGGGAATCAAATCCAGATGAAAACATCATTTCTTACATGTCTCCATTTGGAAATGCAATCATGGACAAAAAAGTAGATGAAAAAGCTTCGTTCACAATCAACGAACACAAATACAACTACACAATTAAATCTATTGAAAAAGCATCTTTCTAAAATACGTACGGTCAAGGCACGCTTCGCTCAAGACCTTGACTCGTCCGTTTTTAGGGTTTGTATTAAACCCTAAATAAATTGATTTTCGGGCCAATCTTGCAAAAAAACCCGAAAATCAAAAAAAAGAAATTGTAAAAAAAAAGGAACCTGAAACTTTCGTATCAAAAACACGAAAAATATCTAGGTTCCTTTTTTATTTTTAAAATATAATTTTTTATATTTCTGTTGATTCATTCCAAGCTTCAACGATATTTACACCACTTGAAGTCCCAATTCTGTTTGCCCCAGCTTTTAACATAAGCGCAGCCATTGCAGCAGAACGGATTCCTCCTGATGCTTTTACACCCATATCAGGACCGACAACTTCTCTCATCAATTTAACATGAGATTCACTTGCTCCATTTGGCAAAAGCCTTCCATCGTAACCTTTTGGAGTTGCAAAACCTGTAGAAGTTTTTACAAAATCTGCACCAGCTTTTTTTGCACATAAACAGCAACTTTTGATAGTTTGTTCATCCAAAAGACAAGTTTCTAAAATAACTTTAACAATAATTTTTTTATTAACTTTTTCACCGGCATTTCTTGCAGTTTCTACAACAGTTGCAATATCACTACTTACAATAGAATATCTACCGTCTTTTGCAGCGCCAATATTAATTACCATGTCAATTTCATCAGCACCATTAAAAATTGCGTCTTCTGTTTCAAAAGCTTTTGCAGCAGAAGTTGCAGCCCCCAAAGGAAATCCAATAACAGTACAAACTTTTACATCAGAACCAGCAAGTTCACTAGAAGCAAATGCAACGTTTACAGGATTAACACAAACAGAAGCAAACCCATATTTTAATGCTTCAGAACATAAAATTCCAATTTGTTTTACACCACAATCCGCACTCAAAGCAGTGTGATCAATATATGAAGCGATTTCTTTCTTTGTCATAATTGATATTATACTTTACTAATTGATTTATTGAAATAGAAAAAAAGTTATTTTGAGGAGAAAATAGCAATTAAGAATTATGAATTAAGAATTATGAATTATGAATTATGAATTATGATTAGTGAACCAGTTTTGTACTCGTAAAACTGGAGGCGTCGGAACATAACGCGTTCGGTATAAGACTATATTTTTACCATCGTTATTCTATATACCAAGCGGAACCAGTTTTGCCTACGCAAAACTGGAGGCGTCGGAGCATAACGCGTTCGGTATAAGACTACATTTTTACCGATGTTACTTAAAAAACACGCGAACCAGTTTTGCCTACGCAAAACTGGAGGCGTCGGAGCATAACGCGTTCGATATAAGACTATATTTTTACCGACGTTACTTAAAACACACGCGAACTAGTTTTGCTTACGCAAAACTAGAGGCGTCGGAACGAAGCCCGTTCGGTATAAATCTAAACTTTCACCATCGTTATTTTACAAACCAAGCGGAACCAGTTTTGCCAACACAAAACTAGAGGCGTCGGAACATAACGCGTTCGGTATAAGACTATATTTTTACCATCGTTATTCTATATACCAAGCGGAACCAGTTTTGTCTACGCAAAACTGAAGGCGTCGGAACGAAGCCCGTTCGGTATAAGACTATATTTTTACCGATGTTACTTAAAAAACACGCGAACTAGTTTTGCTTACGCAAAACTAGAGGCGTCGGAACGAAGCCCGTTCGGTATAAGACTATATTTTTACCGACGCCACTATTCTGTTGGTCTTTTTTTGAAAGATTTGCTATCTAAGATTGCTTGTCCTTCACCAATTTCTTGTTCCATTAATGCACGAGCTTTTAATGGAAGACCAAACAATGTAATAAATCCTTCTGCGTCTTTGTGGTTGTAAAGTTCACCAGTTGTGAAAGAAGCAAGACTTTCGTTATAAAGACTATATTTTGAACCACTTCCAGCACCACGGATTTGACCTTTACAAAGTTTTACTTTTGCCCAGCCTGTACAAGTTTCTTCTGTTTTATTAACAAAAGCCATACAAGAATCAAACAAAGTTGTAAACCATTTTCCGTCGTAAATAAGCTCTGCAACTTTTAAAGAAACTTGCTGTTTGTAGTGGTATGTATCTCTGTCCAAAGTAAGGTGATTCATCATTCTGTGTGCAAAGTAAAGAATTGCTCCACCTGGAGTTTCGTAAACACCGCGGCTTTTCATACCAACACAACGGTTTTCACAAATATCTACAAGAC